>JBGSOH010000334.1:0-2981 GCA_041739205.1 Saprospiraceae bacterium | reverse complement strand
CTATAAACGTCGTCTAGGGTATATAATGGTGAGAATTTTATTGTACTTTTGGCATTTAATATTATTTTTGACGCTACTATATTGTAATATCGTCTATGACATTATCAAAAGTTAAGAGAAATATGCCGACTAAAGTATTTGGTTTAGCATTAATAATGCTGTTTTGTAGTTTGGGAATCCAAGCTCAAAATTTTTTCCATCGTACCTATCCTGCGGGAAATGGAAAAGAAATATTGAGCATTGCTGGAGCGCAGTTGAGTGATGGAAATTTTGTTTCTGTAGAGATGGAATTAGATAGTACAGATGTGACCAAATTGGTTTATTCAGATACAGTCATCGTCACAAGCTACAAACCTAAAGGAGATATTGAATGGACAAAAAAGATCTTTGTAGACGAAGCGATGCAAGGTTTTACAAGAGCTCATGGTAGTGTTGTACAAGGTGATAATGACACTATTTATTTTAGTTTGAATGTTGATGCTTCAGATAAGTTCAATAAAATCATTGGTTCGGTCACAAAAGGTGGAAGATTTGTAAAAGTCAGGTCTTTCTCAACACAATTAGATAGTGGTGATGGCAATGAAACAGGTCATTTTTTAGCTAACTACAATAACAGTCTCTTTACGGCATATACAGCCATAGATACGAACGTTCATAAAGTAGCTTTAGCACGTAGAAGTTACGAAGGACAAAACTTATGGTCAAAATTATTTAAACCTGAGGATCAAGATGTTTTTAATGTCACAGATATAAATGTTACCATCGACACGTCAATAGCGATTGTAGGTGGTCTAGATAGTGGATTTTATTATACAGTACTTGATACTTTCGGCAATGTATCATGGAGTAGGAAATACCAAAATGTAGGTGCAAATGTCATAGCTGCAAATGTAAAATCCTTGGCTTTATCAGATACTACCTTTGTAGTCTCACTAAATAACCAAATAGATAATAGTAGCCATATCATCAGTGCTGCTCAAAATGGGGATATCCTTTGGGCAAAGAAACTAGCTATGACCAACCTTGATTCATCATTGATCGTAGACATAGCGCTTGATAGCAATAATGACATCATAGTAGGTGGATCATCTTTTGCAGCAATGGACACTTCATTCAAATTTATAGCAAAAGTAACCAAGCAAGGCAATACACAATGGAAGTTTGGATTTCCAGGAGTAAAAGCAGACTTTAATCCATATGGGAATGTATTTGGCACAAGTGATGGTGGTTCTGCTTTTATTACAAGTTCTGTAGATGAGAATAAGCTTAGACCATCTTTTATTAAATTAATTTCAACAGGAGAGTATGATTTTGATTCTATACCTGGATGTAATATACTTTTGTTAGAAGATATATTTACGGATATTGTTTATAAGTCAGACACACTAGTGTGGAAAGATGAAATTAGAGGCTTACAAGATACAGTTGCTTTTAGGGATAGTATTAATGTATATGATGTTCCAGTTTTAGCACTAGAAACGAAATTGTTTTGTCCAGATGAACCTATAGATTGGTTGTTTTCAGCAGCTTCAGAAGATGGAGTGGACTATGAGTGGAGTACAGGTACAAATAGAGGATTAGATACACTACGTGTATTTGATGAAGAAAAATATTCTGTCACTGTTACCATAGGCAAAGGTGTGTGTTACATGCTTTGTGACACTGTACAACTAGATAGATATGAGTTACCACAAGCGCAGATAGGACTTTCATTGGGTAATTGGTGTACAAATGGTATGCAAACCTTAAGTCTAGGATATACGCCTGGCAATGGTATCAAAACAATTACTTGGAGTACAGGGCAGACTGCTGTAAATTTTATAGAAATAGGACAACCAGGTACTTACAGTGTCACTGTGGTTGATAATTGTGATGAGGTAGCCATTGCGGAGATAGAAGTAGGAGAGTTCCCACGGAGAATAACAGCGGCCACGATATCTCCTGATTTGAGTGTCAATTGTTTTGAAGGAGAGGTAAGTGGGACATTAACCGCAAGTGGAAATTCTTTTGGGTTACCAGCGGATACATATCAATGGAGTACAGGAGGAACAACTCAACAAATAGTGGTTAATGATTCGCCCATATTGACTTTTAGTGTTACAGTAACTGATTTTTGTGGAACAACAGCTTTTGCATCATATACAGAGCCATTAGAAGGAGACGGTATTAATTCGGTAACCATTACCAAAAACACAAGCAAGTTATGTCTTGAAAAGAAGTTAATTTTAAATGCAGTTGCCAATATAAGTGGAAGCTACACTTATCTATGGTCAACGCAAGAAACAACGCCGGATATTGAAATATTGACACCAGGAAATTATTCAGTAACTGTGACAGATAAATGTGGAAATTCAGCATCAACAAATATTTCAGTAACTGCTCCAGATTTTATTGCAAGTAGCTTCACATTAGAAATTGATAAAAATACAGAGAAAATATGCTCTGAAAAGATACTTATTTTAATTGCAGACCCAGATCCTGAAAATATGGATTATATGTATATGTGGTCAACAGGTGCAACACAACAATTAATTGAAGTTGAAATATCAGGTCTTTATTCGGTTACAGTTACTGATGAATGCGGCACTACCAGAACAGCAAGTGTTGATGTTAGAGATAATGATTTTGATACAACAAATAAAATCTCCAACCTAAAAATCAGTTCTGATAAAAGAGACGACTGTTCAGGAATATTTGCAAGAGCTGATTTTGACCCAAATAATGACCCAAAGGTAGTCAAATCATACTTATGGTCCACAGGTGGGACAACAAGAGATATCGATTTTACAGGTAAAGGCATATACTCAGTCACTGTGACTGACATTTGTGATAATACTTCTGTCGCATCGGCAGATCTAGATGTGCCAGATATCGACTATGCTAATGTATTTTTTCCTGATGGTATAGGCGCAACTTTCGAGCTAAAAACCAAGGATGATACGCTAAGCAAAGAAGCACACATTCTGAATCGTAGTTTCGGA
>JBGSOH010000323.1:0-6785 GCA_041739205.1 Saprospiraceae bacterium | reverse complement strand
ACATCTCCTTTGAATGAAGAAGAAAATCCCCATAAGTCGATAGCAGATATCCATTTGCCAGCAGATTGGAAATTTTGAGAGCCATCCGTAGATATATGTAGTCCACCATCAGTTCCCACCAGAACAGTATTCTCGTTTATGGCGAATGATCTCACATCTGGGTGTACATAATCCGTAATTCCTGACCCATAATGTGTATTGTAAAAGTTCCAAGTATTACCACCATCTACGGATTTGTGAACTGCACTTGCTCCATATCCACCCATATACCATATTTTGGAGTCTGTAGGAGATACTTGTACATCGTCGACAGCTCCACCTAAAGAAAAGCCTTGGATAGGACTAAAACTCACCAATGTTCCATTAGTATCATATTTATAAATACCATCGTCGGCCGCGGGCGACGCTAAATTACGAAATAATGTTCCGAAATACACATGGTCGGGATCAGCAGGTGTGATCATCATTTTCAGAAATTTACTCTTAGTTGTATTAACCAGTAAACTGAAACTCTGGCCTGCATTGGTGGATTTATATAGACATACTTGGTTACTACTATTTAAGGCACCTAAAAAAACAATATTTGGGTCTGTGGGATGGAAATCCATACCTGCAAAGTTATATCTGCGCTCTAAAATTGTTTTATCATCATGTTGTCCTTGATTAAAATTATGTGTGACCGAACTATTATCAAATACCATTGTCCATGTAGATCCTCCATTCGTTGACCTAAATATTCGTTTGCCATAAGATGCGAGAATAATGTTTTGATCATCAGGCTTTTGTGCTATGAAATAAGACCTTTCACCTGGTTTGTCATCTTGGTTTAATGAATCTGCTAGTGTCCATGACTCGCCAGCATTGATAGAGATTAATACTCCTGCATGAGACCCTACTAATATGCGATTTGCATTCAACGGATGTACTTCTATGTCACCGTAGTACATATCTCTATTGGCATATTCGTTGGTGCCATTTTTAAAAGGACCATCCGTCAATTTCCATGTAGATCCACCATTCTGAGATGTCCATAGTCCTCCATAAGACTGACCAGCAATCATATTTTGGGGATTTAGCCTATTGATAAATACCCTGTCATTAAAGCCGCCGTACATGTTGTATACGCCTTCTCTATCACTAATATGGTATGGTCCTATCATACGCCATGTACCGACACTATCTGTCCATGTTGCATTCGGCGGATTATCATTGTTTCTATAGGAAGTTCGATTTTTTTGTTGATTTCTATAGTTTCGAAGTCCTTGTTGTTGACCTTTTTGGATTATTAATTCATCTTCCTTTGTGGAATAAACAGGAATGACATTACCATTTTTATCTTGTGATGAAGCAGAAGTCATCAGCCATCTTCTGACACGATTTTTTTGCTGACTTTTTTCTAGAGGATTTTTAACAAAATATTCATTAAAAGACTGCTCGACAAAGTTGTAATTTGGTTTTTCTTTTAGAATCTCGAGAAACCAAGCTTGGTCTGAATGGTCTTTTCTAATAAAATTTGGCTTTTCTTGTCCAATTATTGTAGATGTAAAAGCCAAAGTAAAAAAAGTGAAAATAAATAAACGTTTCAAAAAAGTCATACTGATTTAATTATTAGGCAAAAGTAAAGATTTTATATGTAAAATAAAATAATATGATGTATAAAAGTATTGCGTTTTCAGTTAGTTTGGATTTACATTTTAGAAAAACTTATGGTCAATAAAAGATATGCGAGTAATGAATCTATTTAGGTTAATCACAGTTTTATTTAGTACATTTTCGAAAATAAATCACTATATATTAAACAAATTTTGCTGTTTTGGAATTAAGTTGCTGGTCAAGAAGTAAAACGGGAGAAAGATTCTGATGCTCAAAGTTGATTAAATGTTTATAATTTTAAACATAGTATCTTCCTTCTTTGGGTAAAGGAATAATATTTTACTACTTTTGTGCTGATTTTTATAAAAAGATAATACTTCATATAATATGTCTAGAATTTTGACTTTAAGGGATGCGCTTGGTGAAGCAATGTCCGAAGAAATGAGAAGAGACGAAAATGTCTTTTTGATGGGTGAAGAAGTTGCTGAGTATAATGGTGCCTACAAAGTAAGTAAAGGTATGCTCGATGAGTTCGGTCCTAAAAGAGTGATAGACACTCCGATAGCAGAGTTGGGTTTTGCAGGAATTGGGGTAGGTGCTGCCATGAATGGTCTTAGACCGATCGTTGAGTTTATGACATGGAATTTTGCTGTATTGGCATTTGACCAGATAGTTAATAATGCTGCAAAAACATTGTCTCAATCTGCAGGACAGTTTATGTGCCCAATAGTATTTAGAGGACCATCAGGTTCAGCAGGTCAGTTGGCACAACAACACTCTCAAACTTTTGAAAGTTGGATGGCAAATATTCCAGGGATAAAAGTTATTTCTTGTATTGATCCAGCAGATGCAAAAGGTTTGCTAAAGTCTGCAATCAGAGACAATGATCCTGTGTGTATGATGGAGTCCGAGTCTTTTTATGGCCTTAAAGGAGAAGTTCCTGATGGAGATTACCTAGTTCCTATAGGAAAAGCAGCTATCAGAAGAGAAGGTACAGATGTGACTATCGTTTCGTATAATAAAATGATAGAAGTAGCTAAAGAAGCAGCAATAGAATTAGAAAAACAAGGAATTTCGGCTGAGGTGATAGATCTAAGGACAATCAGACCATTAGACCACAAAACCATTGTAGCCTCCGTTAAAAAAACAAATAGACTTGTAGTAGTAGATGAAACATGGCCATTTGCTGGTGTTTCAGCAGAAATTGCTTACGAAATTCAAAAATACGCATTTGACTATCTAGATGCTCCGGTAACTAGAGTCAATTCAGCAGATACATCATTACCATACGCGCCAACGTTTTTGGATGAGTACTTACCTACACCAGCCAAAGTAATTAAGGCAGTGAAGGAAGTAATGTATATGAAAGCCTAATTAAAAGGTAATTGTATATAGTTTAAATGAGAGCGTCATTCATATTTTTGTAAAATGTGAATGACGCTTTTTTTATTGATATTTGTTTGATATCTAACTGGGTACTACAAGTTTAGCATCTGAATCAGAAAGAAGATATTGAGCCAGACATGCTGCAACTTCCGCTTCTTCTTCCAAACTCATTTTTATAGTTTCAGGATTCCAATTCTTAGAGACAAAGTTTGTATCGAATTTTCCAGATACAAAATCAGGATGTTTCATTACAAATGCACCAAAATCAAGGGTAGATGCTATTCCTTTGATGTCATATTGTTGAATAGCGGATAGCATTTTCTCTATGGCACCATTTCTAGTATCGGCATGGACTGTAAGCTTGGCCAACATTGGATCATAATAAATCGGAATCGTGTCGCCTTCCACATAACCATTATCTACCCTGATGCCATCTCCTTTTGGCAGACGATAGGTCTCAAGGGTATTGATGCTAGGTGTAAAATTATCAAATGGGTCTTCTGCATAAATTCTCAATTCTATGGCATGACCATTTATTTTTAGATCATCTTGGGTGAAGGCAAGTTTTTCGCCCCGAGCAATTTTGATTTGTTGTTCTACAAGGTCAAGTCCTGAAATCATTTCAGATACTGGGTGCTCTACCTGAAGCCTTGTATTCATCTCAAGGAAATAGAAGTTGAGTTTATCATCTACTAATAACTCTACTGTGCCAGCTCCTTCATATTGGCAAGCCTTAGATACTTTTACAGCTGCATCGCCCATTGCTTTTCTGATTTCAGGAGTAAGAATGGCGCTAGGTGCTTCTTCTACTACTTTCTGATGTCTCCTTTGTATACTACATTCTCGCTCAAAAACATATACGGTGTTGCCAAAAGAATCTGCTAGTACTTGTATCTCAATATGTCTTGGAGATATCACAAATTTTTCGATAAATACGGCACCATTTCCAAAGGATGAAGTTGCTTCATTGATGGCAAGTTGCATTTGATCTGGCATCTCAGCACTGCTTTGTACAAGCTTCATTCCTTTTCCGCCACCACCTGCAGATGCTTTGACAAGTACTGGGTAACCTACTTTTTCTGCAATTTGGATAGCTTCGTTGACATCGGTAATAGCATAATCAGTACCGGGAACCATAGGGATTCCAAAGTTTTTGACAGCATCTTTGGCAGAAAGTTTGTCTCCCATGATGTCCATGCTATAAGCTGATGGCCCGATGAGTTTTATGTTGTTATCTTGAAGTTTTAATGCAAATTTTGAATTTTCACTCAGGAAACCATATCCAGGATGGATGCCATCTACGCCATTTTTTAAGGCGATATCAATAATTTTATCTTGGACTAAATAAGATTCAGAAGATGGGGAAGGTCCTAGGTAAAAGGCTTCATCAGCAAGTTTGACATGTAGGGCATTTCTATCTGCTTCAGAATAAACTGCAACACTTTTGATACCCATTTTTTTTAATAATTGTATCACTCTACATGCGATTTCACCTCTATTTGCTACTAATACTTTGTTCATTGGTTATTTAAAATTGAAGTTGCTAAGGTAATTATTTCATTAGATTTAAACTTTGTTTTTGTTTTATTTTCTTTGTTTTTTGCACTTTTGGCAACAATGTTTGATAATACTACCTATATTTGCATTACGATGTCAGCTTCCCTCTAATTTACTTTTTCCTTTTTTAACCAAAACTCATAAAAGAAGTTGAAGTACATAATTCTACTCTTAATATTAATATTCACCTTTGATATATCTGCCCAATGCGGGTTGGACAAGACTTATATAATCCATGATGAATTTAATGATCAAGCAGATACGACTAATGTTTCCATTTTAGTTTCTGGAGCTACCATCAACAATCTAGCTGACCCTAACCAAAGCGTTTGTGGCGTGAAGCTAAAGTTTAGACATAATTTTATGAAAGAGATGTTCATTGAATTAATCTCTCCTTCTGGACAGAAAGTCACGTTAACAGGTGGGAATATCAATGCATATTTTACAGGACTAATAACTTGGGACGTAACATTTGTTCCCGCTGGTGCTACTGCCATACCAGATTCAGGTTTTGATGATATATGGGAAAATGACCAAAATTGGTTAAGTCTAAATAATTATACAGGTATTTATTATCCACACATGGACAGTCTTGAAAATTTCAATACTGGACCTGTTAATGGAACCTGGACACTCAGATGTATTGATTTTGCAGATGGAGATGAAGGTATTCTCTTGGATGCGAGTCTGATTTTTTGTGATGATGAAGGTGTTATTTGTGGTGAGTGTATCCTTGATCCAGGGATGATTTTAAATCCTGATGTTGCCTATTGCCAAGGAGATGATAGATTAGAGATTGATATTGTCAAGACTTTTAATACACAACAACCATTAGATTCGATATATAATTATACCAATGTTATTTTTAACGATACGGCTTTAATTGATTATACAGATGCGATAGATTTAAGGACTTTTCCAGCAGGTACTTATACGATTTGTGGTATTCAATATGCTGATAATCAATCTAACATCCTTCCCGCAGAAGGTGCCTTATTGAATAATATACAGCTAAATACTTTGTTTTTTTCAGCAGGAAATTGTGCAGCCGTCTCTGATAGCTGTATGGTGGTTGTTATTTCTAATCAAACAGCCCCAGTAAATTTACAACAATACATTTGTGAAGGCTCATCGGTCCTCATAGGCGGAGTTACTTACGATCAAGAAGGAATTTATGATATTTCTATTGCGAATGGTGCATGTGATTCTTTAGTAAGATTAGATTTGAGAGTTATTAGCCTTGAAGCCAACATTATGAGTACTTCTGATTCATTAAGTTGTCTATCTAATTTGATAGCGCTAGAAGGATCAAATGAAGGAGATATGGTCAATGACTTGACATTCAATTGGTTCACTTTTGATGGTCAAATAGTATCCGATACTACAGATTTTATAGTTGATATCAGAACGGTAGGAACTTATTTTTTAGAAGTCAGCGGTACTTTGCAAGGTTTGACCTGTAGAGATACTGTATCAAAAACAATCTTTCTAGACGAATCTAATCCAACTATAGATTTCCAAACGGACACCATAACTTGTAAAGTGCCTGAAGTAGATATTGTAGTCATCTCCAATAAGCCTATTGATTCTTTGAATTGGATTTCTGAAGATGGACATTTATTCACATTGATACCAAATGGGATAAATACGAGTTTTCCAGGAAAATATTTTGTAACAATAACATCGGATAATGGCTGTAAAGCAAGGGATTCGATTACAATTGTTGAAGATAAGTTTTTTGAAAATCCTAGTTTTACAGCTGATACACTGACTTGTAGAAATGATTCTGTGCAAGTTTTGTTAATGCACAACGAAAATAGGACTTATGATTACAATTGGACAGGCGTATTACCTAATTATTTATCCGAGAGAAATCCTTTTGTAAGTAATGCAGGGTCGATTTCTTTAAATATAATAGATAGACAAAATGGATGTGGTGGCACTTTTTCATTTGACATTCAAGAAGATAAAATTGCACCATTGATCACTTCAATTATGGTAGATACTATAAGCTGTGATTCTATTTTTGTTATACCATTAATTTCGGTCAATGAACCTGTGGAGAAATATGAGTGGTCAGGTTTACAGTCCATGCAGCCAAATCCACGTATTTCTATACCTGGAATTTATAATGTCACTGTGACTGCTACTGATAATGGTTGTACTGCCATTGAGACATTCGAAGTGCAAGCAGATACTTTAATTCCTGTAGTGACATTGATGGTAGACTCATTGACATGTTTAGTGGA
>JBGSOH010000304.1:0-12113 GCA_041739205.1 Saprospiraceae bacterium | reverse complement strand
AAAAATCCAAGAAACCAATACATTTTTTGTCCCAAAACACTTATCTTTATTCCCAGTTAAAATCTGTTTCAGCACTTAATTGTCCAAACGATTTTTGACCATCAAAAGTCCACAAAAGCTATCAAAACGACCATTTTCCACCAAAAATGAAGTAGGGTTGTCCCGACGTTGTCCCGACCTTGTCCCAAGGTTGTCCCGAGGTTGGCCCGACCACGCTCCCTAGACGCTCCGTATACGCTCCCACTACGCTTTACGAGCAATAAATACTTATAATAGATATACCCTACAAATCTTATAACTAAAACTCTTTGATTTTATGTCATTTATAAAATTAACGGTATAACTTCAGGGTTCAGGGTAAAAAACGGTTGATTATTATATTTTCAGTGTTTTCGGAGTGGACTTGTAGTTAAAATGTAAAATAAGTAATATCATAGTGATCTCCTATCCAATAAATTGCTAAAACCAAAAAGAGACACCCAGATAAATCCAGATGTCTCTTTTTATTTTGTAAAATCTAAGTTATTAGCGTATTAGTCAAGAGTGGCCGTGCCATTGACATCTCCAATCTTTATAGTTATGAAATCTAACCCTGTCGCATCTGACTGTAGATCGATCAACTCATAAGCTTCTAAAGTTGGATCGGTTACAGGTCTAATAAACCATGAATATGGATGTCCAAAGTCCTGAATGATACCCAAAATCAACCTTCTCGCTAGAACTAGATCTATGGAAGTGATTCTACCATCTAGATTTACGTCCGCAGCTATTAGTTTATTTGGTGATGTGAATATATCGACTGCTAAAATGTGACGCATAATCAATACTTGATCCAAGGTACTCACGCCATTCACAAAATCATAATATCTTTTTCCACCTACTACACTTGAACTAACTTTATAATCATTTCCGACAGGCGCATTGTATTCATACAAGCCGCTTGCATCAGGGGTTAGAATTATAGTATCAGGTTGTGTTAGATTAATGACCTGGATTTCCACCTCAGCATTTACTAAAAAAGCTGATGGTATGTGTCCACTGATAAGTGAAGTTTGGGACTGAAGTCCAAAAGTGATGGACAATAATGTGATTGTTATTAAAATATTCTTGATTGTCATGGTGTGTGTTTTTTAATTTTTAATGAATTTTACTGTAGCAATAGCATTCGAACGATCTAATATTTGTACCACATAGATCCCTTGATTTAAAGCAGTACAGTCAATGCCTGACTCAAAATTATAACTTCCAGATTGTAAAACTTTACCACCAAAATCAAGGATATTAAAGGTCAAATTATCTTTCTTTTTGACATCGATTATCAAGTTGGTATTGGTAGGATTTGGATAGGCTGCAATTTGCACTTTTGGATCATAAGATATGACTGAAGAAACAAATAACGGTCGCCCGATGGTGTGTTTCTCAGTATTTGTCTGAATAGGTGTATTGAAATCAAAATATATTTCTGCACGATTATCTATACGATCTTCATCATTCAAGACATCAGAAGGATAGATCTCATATACCAAATATCCATGCGATAATGCTTCATTTTTAAATGAATCTACGAGTTGAATATCCTTAAATGTGACTACCAATTCTCTATTTTCATCAAATTCATAACTGTAATCATGACTAGCTACTGTCATTTTGAATGTGGAAATATCTAAATGATCTTCGATCACATTACGTAGCACTATATTAAATGCTGTGTCTGTACCTGTATTTTGGAATCTAATTTTATACTCTATTTTATCATATTTCTCTATATATTTTTTTGCTCCGTATCCTGATGGAAATCCTGTGATATCGTTTGGATCAAATGCGCCAATATTTTCCATACAAAGTATATCTACAAAAGGATCAAAGTCATTCATAGAAAACAAATTGACAAATCCAGTAGATGTACTTCCTGTGCCACATCCTTCTACAAATGCACGTGGTCTAGATAATCCTGGATAATTTACTTCATTTTGCGTGATGATCGTATAAGTTTTGCCATCAGCATCTAGATCTACGACCAATGATTCGTTTGCCAATAACTGATAGGTCACAGGTGGACGCATGACATCATCTTCTATAACAATGTATTCTAAAGCTGCTGGCATATTACCTTGTCCGACATTGGTAAGGGTAAATACCACTTTTTCATCATTATCACACACACCATTGATAATTACATCAGAACCTGCGTAATTAGTTGGTATTTCACATGGTTCATTAGGATATCCAAGTGCTGTGATACAATGTGTCTGCCCTATCTCAGTACTTTGGCAATCAATATTTACAACAATATCAATATAACCTGTAGCATCAGCTTCCAAATCACTAAGTGCAAATACCAAGGTATCACCATTTATCGTATAAGGCAAAGATGCAGAAACCAAGGTCATATATTCATCTAGTATAACTCCTACACTAGCATCTTCTGCGGTAACTGTGCCGATATTTTCGTACTTGATTCTTACCGAATTATCAAAACACCTTCTAAAAAATGCTGCGTTCACATTGGTTTGTAGTATGGTACAAGATTGTACAGCATTAGTGGTAAAGTTTATATCTGATACCGTTTGATCTTCTACAACAGTCACCGTAATGGGTGCTGTACAAATAGCATACAAGTCATTTTTTGGTAATAAAGATACCGTATAACTGCCTTCTGGCAATCCTGCTGAATAGCTACCATCTGCCTTTGTACTCCTAATGAAGGTATGCGTGCCATTATCAAAAACAACCATCCAATCTTTCAGAAGTCTACTACCAGGATCTGCTATACAATCTTCATTTGTATCAAGCAATGCATTTCCTGTAATGGCGCCAAAATTAATATCAAAAGCGTTGTTGTTCATAGAAATACAAGAAACTGATAATTCATCTGAAACGAATTCACCTTGAAAATTAGGATCCAAAACAAAATAACTAGTAGCCTGTGTATTTAGGATATTAAATTTTAAAGTTAATAATGGCTTAGAATTGTCTACAGGTTCTGGAATCGTATTAGTATTTACATACACCATTAATAACCGACCAGATTGGGAGTTAAATTGTACATCTGATAAATGCAAATTATTGAAATACACATTAGAAGAGTCCAATTTTAAAACATTAGCATCAAATAAAAAACCAGCTTGAAAACTAACTACATTAGTCTTTTGGGTTTGATACAATTCTACAATAAGCTGATCACCTTCAAAAGAATATTGGGGCGTAAATAAAACAGTGTCTTGACAAGCTTTCAAAGGTGAGAAGATGGCTGTCAAAACCACAAGTAACAATGAGAAATAAATGTGTTTTTTCATGACAATTTGTTTATGTTTATGATTTAATAAATTTGTTGATGCAAAGATAAGAGAACAGTATTTGGTTATTAAAAAACATAATATTATATTTGTAGCATATTTATATTCATAAAAACACATTATTTAATTATATATCAAAGCATTGCAAATTAATTTGTACCAAATACCATGACTAAACTTGCCCAAATTTTATCCATTTTATCCCCTAAAGATAGAAAAAAATTCAGAGAACTGATCACTTCATCACTTTTTGGTGGTAAACCAAAACATCTTGCCATGTTTGATCTTGTATGTAAAAACAAAAGTTTGGATAAGATTTCTGTGGAAGACAGGCTAATTCAGAGTGACCTTTACAAAATGATTGAAAAATATATTGTCATGCAAAAAGCTGTGACTGATGACAAGTATTGCGGGCAGAAATTATTAGAAACATTCCGTCTTCAAGAAAATCAAAAACTTTTTGACACCTTACTCAATAAAGAGACGGAAACAAATCTTCAAAATCCTGACACAAACTATGGTGCAGTATTAGCTTATGAAAAATGGAAGTTTGACTTACTCAAAAGTAGATTTACAAATGTAGAGATAGATACCATTGTAAGTTCCAATGATCGGGCACTCATACTTCAAAAACTAAAGCTTAGTGTAAACCTAGCTTCACAATCTACCCTTATCACCAAAGATCAAAACTTCGGTTTGTTGCCACATATTCTTACATATATACAAGATCAACAATTAGACAAGTATGACGATATTGGTTTGTATTATTATTGCTGGATGATGATGAATTTTCCCAAAGAAGAGATATGGTTTGAAAAATTTGATACCTTATTTAAAAAGGTTTCGGACACAATAGCGGAAGAAGAAAAAAGTACGCTATATTTTCAGGGAATCAACTTTTGTATACGACGTTATAATAATGGTGAAAAAGAATACGGCCACATCCTAATGAATTATTACATAGAAGGGTTGGATAAAGGGTATTTATTGCTCAATGGTTGGCTTTCGCGCAATACTTATAGAAATATCTGTACTATTGCCATCAGATTGCAAAGACTAGAAGAAGCAAGAAAGGTAACCATCACTTATAAAGAGCTCCTTCGACAAGATGATAGAGAAAGTGCCTATCATTTTAATGTAGCCAATATGGCATTTTCAGAAAAAAATTATGATGAAGCTATCACTTCCATGCAGAAAGTCGATTTTGATGACCATTTATCCAATTTATTTGCCAAAACACTTCTATTAAAAATCTATTATGAAAGTGGCCAAATCAGACTTTTAGACGCTCACTTAGATGCGATGGGAGTATATCTACAACGTCAAAAAATAGTTGGGTACCACAAACTCAATTATGACAAGATGATAAAATACACTAAAAAAATACTGAAACAAAACCCATTTGACAAGGAAAGTAAAGAAAAATTGATCGCTGAAATATCTCAAGAATCATCCGTCACCGATAAGGAATGGTTAATAAAACAAGCAATGGCTATATAAAAGCATCTTAAAGTAAATATAGTGTAGTGTAAATTATAAAGTTCTTAACATTTTGCCAAAATGACGATATCATTTTGCCAATAACGATTTGCCGCGAACCAGACCAGAACCAATATCATTGATTATCAACAAACTAGATCGAATTAATATTAATCTATGGTATAAAATCAGGTAGATTATATGGCAATTTTCATGATTTTTTGGATTGATTATTGTTAAAGTTAATTTAAGTCTTGGGTTATTGTGATCCTTTTCGTCTATTTTCAGTTAATTTTGCATTGTAAACATTACATCAGATATTATTCATGGGTAAATTCATATACATATTAACAGCCTTTATTCTTTGTCAAGGATCCAATAATTTATTGGCCCAAAATAAGATTAAATGGTTGACTTGGGAAGAAGCTATGGAGAAATCCAAAGTAGAAAAGAAAAAAATATTCATTGATATTTATACAGAATGGTGTGGTTGGTGCAAAAAAATGGATAAATCGACACTTTCAGAAGATCACCTAGCAGTGTATCTTAATAAAAACTATTATTCTGTAAAATTTGATGCTGAAAGAATCACACCTGCCATGCTCAAAGATAAGGAATACAAACACGTAAAAAATGGAACAAAAGGATACCACGAGCTCGCAATTCATTTTTTGCAAGGACAAATGAGTTATCCTTCCATGGTATTTTTGGATGAAGATTTGAATTTAATACAATCTATACCTGGCTATCAGGATGTGAAAACATTTGAAATGATCATCACTTATTTTGGCAGCAATAGCCATAAATCTGTCCCTTGGCAGAGATATATGAATAATTTCCAGCGTGAGATATTCTTCAACATGAGTGTGGGCAAGAATTAAAATAAAAAATCAGATTACTAATTTACACCCTTAAGGAAAGGAACAAACTTAAAGTTTCCATGACTTTCTTTTTTTAGTGTGCCATCAAGGTTTTTGGTAATCTTAATCATTTTCTGTTGATTTCCTTCGCCTATTGGAATCACCATAATTCCACCCGGTTTTAGTTGCTCTAGTAATGTTATTGGCAATTCAGTTGCACCTGCTGTCAATAGTATTTTGTCATAAGGCGCAAATCGTGGCGCCCCGAGATAACCATCACCAAAAAGCGTTCTGACATTACCGAATCCAATTTTATGAAGCAACAACTCTGTTTTGTCATAAAGCGACTTTTGTCTTTCGATAGAATATACCTTAGCACCTACAAACGCGAGTACACACGCCTGAAAGCCTGAACCCGTACCTATTTCGAGCACTTTATCTCCCTTTTTAATCTCCAATAGTGATGTTTGGAAAGCTACGGTATATGGCTGAGAAATTGTTTGGTCTGCATCTATAGGAAACGCTACGTCTCGATAAGCCCATTCAGCAAAAGTTTTTTCAAGAAAAAAATGCCTTGGTATTTCCATGAATGCCTGAAGGATCCTTTCGTCAATAATACCTTTTGTTTTCAATTCATGTACCAACTGTTGTCTAAGTCCTCTATGTCTATGTGTATCTACCAAAACTATTAAAATTTGCACAAATATATTAAATATATTTATAATATGTATGATAGACGTAAGAATAATTTTAAATACTAAACTTGCTTCAATTGTCATCACGATAGACACGAATGAAAACGCCATCTATAAAAGTCCCACCCAATTTGTCCGTTCAAATACAGTTTTTGATAATAAATCTTTAAACAGATACATTCTTTTGGCATAAATAATTAATTTTACGTTCGCTAAAATTTAATTTTTAAAGATGGTTAACAAAATAATTCAACTATTATTACTTTTCACTCCAGGGATTATAATCTCCCAGAATGTGTGGAAAAAAACTAACGAGTCGGAAATCAGTCTAAGATCCACAGATATCAGAGAAGTTATTCCTCAAAAATATCAAACTTTTAGCTTTGATGCTAAGGCTTTTGAAACAGTTGTATCTCAAGCCCCATTGGAATTTGGCACGGAAGGAAGTAGAAATCAAACAAACATAGATCTACCACTACCTGATGGTGAACTAGCGACCTTCGTTGTATGGCAGTCTTCCGTAATGGAAAAAGAACTTGCAGATAAATATCCACAAATCAAATCATACAAAGGTTATCAAGTCGGTAATAAAAGCGTTACTGCTCGATTTGGCGTAGGTCCAAATGGGTTTCACGCAGCCATAAAATCGAACAATGGCACAGTATATATTGATCCTTATACACTTCGCAATCAGCATCATTACATGTCCTATTATACGTCAGACCATATAGAAAACAATCTTTATGAAAATGTATTATGTGGCACAAAAGATGAGATACCACATGACAAAAAAGGTCCAAAATGGGGTACAGAGACTAGAAATAGGGCTGACAAAATGGAGTTAAGACTTTATAGATTAGCACTAGCTTGTACAGGTGAATGGGGGACCGTAAGAGCTACTAAGGAAAACGCTCTGGCAGAAATGGTGACATTCATAGACAGAGCAAACGTCATTTTTGAATCTGAAGTTGCCCTAAGACTAATGTTAATAGCTAGAAATGATGAACTTATATTTCTTGACCCAGCTACGGATCCTTACACAAGTGCGGATGAAGGTCTTGTCATTTTAGGTCAAAATGGATCAGTATTAAATACAAGAGTAGGCGCAGATGCATATGAAGTAGGACACGTTTTTTCAAGATGTTTTGATGTAGGTGGTGTAGCAGGTGGCAATATCTGTACGCCAGGAAAAGGAGCAGGAGTCACTTGTCATAATGGCAATAGTGTCACCAATGGTGTTGTCTTGATATTTAACCATGAGGTAGGCCATCAGATGACTGCCAGCCATACATTCAATAGATGTGGTGATACAGACCAATTAGCGTTAGGTACAGCTTATGAGCCAGGCAGCGGCAATACGATACTTTCATACGCGGGTGCATGTGGCAGTGACAACCTTGGAGTGCCTAGAGAAGCATATTACCATGGAGCGTCTTTAGAACAAATGTTGAGCTTTACAAATAGTCCTGGTTCTGATGCATACATATGTGCAGAAAAAGTAGACATTAATAATTTCGTACCTGTTATTGACTTGCCATATGAAAATGGGTTTTTTATACCAAAAAGTACACCTTTCTTTTTGACAGCTAGTGCAACAGACGAAAATAATGATCCTATGACTTATACATGGGAGCAATTTGATAACCTTCCATCTGTACCATTAGGATCACCAATGGGCAACTGTCCATTATTCAGATCACTAAAAGACCAAGTCAATCCGACTAGATTTTTTCCTAATGTACAAGACTTATTAGCTGGTAGGTTTACCTTGCCGACAGAATTACTTCCTACTTATGGTAGAGACCTGACATTCAGGTTTATAGTGAGAGATAATAATCCATTAGGAAATGCGTCAGTTTGGGAAGAATTAAAGTTTAAAGTAGCTCCCAATGCTGGTCCTTTCAAACTGACAAGTCCATTAAATAATTTCAGATCAAAAATAGGTGATGCTTTAAAAGTGACTTGGGACGTAAGTAATACAGATATTGCTCCGATCAATTGCAAAGAAGTAGACATCTATATATCCTACAATGGAAGTTTGGATATCAATTCAAACAACATGATACTCGTTTCGAAGTCGACTCCAAATGATGGAGAAGAAGATATCATCATTCCTAATAGAACAACAATTAATGCACGTATAGTCATAAAAGCATCAAACAACATATTTTTGACAACATCAATACTTAACTCTATCATAGAAATGCCTGAAACACCATCTATCTTTGTAGATGTGGCTGAGTCTTTAAAATCTATATGTTTGCCAGAGAATGTTAGTTATACTTTCTCTACGTTAGGTTTTGGTGGGTTGACTGAAAATATAAAATTTGAAGTTTTGTCAGGATTACCTACTGGTGCTATTGCTACTTTCGAGAAAGATGCTATTACTGCAGGGGAATCAAATATTCTTAGCTTAGATCTAAGTAATGCAGCTGGAACTAATGAGTATAAAATAGTTGTGAGAGCTTTTGCATCAGGATTTGATACTTTAGACAGAATCATTCAGTTAAAGACCACAGGTACAGATTTAAGTGATATAGCTCTACAATCTCCACCAAATGGTATAAACGGCTTAGGTCCAACACAAATCTATCAGTGGGAGGCAAAAGTCGATGCTACAGAATATGCACTAGAAGTTGCAACATCTCCAGATTTTAATCCTAATAATGTAGTAATATCACAAACACAAGTAGGGACTTCATTTCCATCAAATACCTTTTTAGAAAAAGCAACTATCTACTATTGGAGAGTTAGATCTAATAATGTTTGCGAGGAAGGAGAATGGTCTGAGATTTTTGCATTTAATACGGAAGCCCTGAGTTGTGAATTAATAAAATCAGGTACCATCAGTATCAATATCCCAGGCAATGGACTTCCAGTAATAGAATACCCAATAGAAGTAACGCCTGATGGTATAATCAGTGATGTCAATTTAAAAAACATCAAAGGCACCCACCAAAGAGTAGGCGATTTAGTAACATATTTAGTAGCTCCTTCTGGCAAAGAAGCACTTGTTTGGAGTAAAAAATGTAGTACTATCAGCTCATTTAATGTAGGAGCAGACGATCAGTCAAACAACTTTTTTCAATGTCCGATTAATGTAGGTAATATCTATAGACCAGAATCTCCATTCTCCATATTTAATGGTGAATCTATAAAGGGACAGTGGAAATTTAGGATAGAAGACAAAGTGGCAGGCTCTGGTGGTAAATTAACAAATTTAGACTTAGAATTGTGTGCTAACATCATACTAAACCCACCTGTTATAACAAGAAATGAAGTACTCGAAATTCACCCAAAAGACAATAGAAATATTGATAGATCTTTATTATTATCTGAAGATCAGAACAATTCAGCATCAGAACTCAAATTTACGCTCGTTAAATCACCAATCAATGGTACGCTTACTTTAAATGGTGCACCTTTATCAGCTGGTAGTGTATTCACACAAGAAAATATTGATAATTTTAATTTAGTGTATATCCATACTGCTGATAATGAAGATGATGATACATTTAGTTTTACTGTTTCTGATGGTCAAGGTGGATGGGTAACTATAACAGATTTTATCATCGATGTGGACGCATCTTTCCCATCGGCTACATCAGATATTACTCAAGCCAATAATATCCTGGTATATCCAAACCCAACGAATGAGTCGCTTAATGTCAAATTCCTTGATTCAAACCACGGATTTAATGTTTATCAAATACTCGATATCACGGGAAGAGAAATGATGTCATCAAGTATAATTAACAAGGATGTCACAAATATAGACGTCCAAAGTTTGCAATCAGGCATATATTTAGTAAAACTGATCAATGGTCATAAATCAATTTACAAAAAATTTGTAAGACAATAGTTGACGTAAACAAAGTATTGAAGAAATAGTGTTTTCCATAAATCGGAGAACACTATTTTTTTTTGTAGCTTTCGCAAAAAATTGAGTTTATCAATAAATGAATAGTTAAGAAATGGGGAGTTTATCTCAGAATCGTGGTATTTTTTATATGTTGATCGCATCATTTTGTTTTGCCCTGACAGGAGCATGCGCTAGATACCTGCGGAATGATATCAACCCAATAGAACTGGTATTATTCAGAAACATCATCGGTGTAGTGTTTATTTTATACTCCATCAGAAAAACACCTGTCATCCAAACAGGAGGAAAGCTGTATTTACTGATTTTCAGAGGTGTTATAGGTACATTGGCGCTTTACACTTTTTTCTATGGTATTTCAAAGATAGGTCTTGCCATCGCTATCACTTACCAACAATCTTACCCTGTGTTTTTGGCTGTGATGGCCATGTGGTTTTTTGGAGAGAGACTTAGAAATATGGAATGGGTTGCAGTATTGATAGGATTTGCGGGAATTTGTTTGATTTTTTTACCATCCGT
The DNA here is from genome assembly GCA_041739205.1 of Saprospiraceae bacterium. Lineage (GTDB taxonomy): Bacteria > Bacteroidota > Bacteroidia > Chitinophagales > Saprospiraceae > OLB9. The sequence continues at coordinate 1,384 of JBGSOH010000304.1, read as the reverse complement.
AGACACTTCACTTCTATCTGTAAAATATCATTTTATAGGTATTTCCAATGCAGTCATGACAGGTATGGCTTATCTCAGCATCAGGGGCCTAAGTGAGATATATGATCAACGGTCTATCATATTATCATTTATGCTATCAGGTATCATTTTACCATTAGTATCACTTACGGTGGGTTCGTTTTGGACAATAGAAGGTTTAGATTTTATGATCGATACTTTTGACAAAATACATTTGTCACAGATTCCTGCTATTCTGTTATTGGGTATTGCAGCTTTATTTGGTCAGATATATTTAACCAAAGCTTTTTCTTATCAAAAGACTGGCATAATAGCCGCTGTAGGTTATAGCAATATTGTTTTTTCTATCATTTTTGGAACAATACTGGGAGATGCATTTCCTGATTTGATAAGTATGGTGGGTATAGGTTTGATCATCGTTTGTGGTATTATGGTTTCTTGGACAAAAAAACCGACAACCGTCAAATCATAGCATATTTATAAAGATGACTTGTCTAAAGGTCTCATCCCCATATTCCAAATAAAGCCTTTGACTTTGAGTGCTTCGTGATTGGCTTTTGACATTGGAATCACTTTAGACTTGGGTTCTTTGTAGCATTTGATATCCGTCATTTTATTATCACTCAGAAAAAATGACATATTGCTAGATTCTGTCGTATTAACACCTACATAAGCTTTGTCTTTGTCCGTAAGGTAATAGACAATCTGTGCATTTCCATCTACATCCATGCGATATATCTTACTTTCTCTGAAAAATGCTTCTAGAAAACGTCCCTTTATTTGATTAAAAAAGCGAAGGTCTTCTGTGCTAATAATAGTGGCATTAGACCTAACTACCAATCTATCCACTTTCTTTTCTCTCATAAAAATATCAATTGTATCTCCTGCTATCTGCGAACTATCTGACCACACAAAAGGATTTTTATGAAGTGTAAATAGCGAATCACTTTTATTAAAAACAAGAGAATCACACACAGACTGCATATCAGATTTAAACATTCGGACATTATTATCCCCTATAAAATAATCTGTGGTGTCCATGATACCCGTATAAATGGTATCTGTCTGAATTTTAGGCATTAATGTATCTAGCTTCATAGAATCAACCGCCATAGGGTCAAGTGGTGTAAAAACATTATAAGTTGCTGTAGAATCTGAAGGATTTTCCTTATTTATCTGACTTGCTTCATTTTTTTTAGCCCTTCGAGCAGCATTTTTATCTGGATATATAACACGTTCTTTAATTACTCTAAATGACTTTAGCGTGTCAGCCTTCAGATACAAAGTATCACCTTCTATGTCTGTTGTAAACATAGGACGCCCGACATCATTGGTGGCTTTCATATAGTTTTCTTCCCCTTTATAC
>JBGSOH010000275.1:0-4781 GCA_041739205.1 Saprospiraceae bacterium | reverse complement strand
AGTGGATAAGATATATAAAGATAGTTTTTTGCTCTTGTCATGGCAACGTACATCAACCTTCTATCATCTTCTTCTTGGACCTGACTATTGGACGTAGTGAGCGTAGGCGGTAAGGCATATTGTCCGTTATTTCCTATCTTTTTCTCCCAGTTTGAACTATTAGACCTCATAATAAATACATGGTCAAACTCGAGACCTTTGGCACCATGAGCAGACATAAAATTAATGCCTTTTTCATTACTTATGATACGATATATCGGTAGTTCTAGATTATTATCTACCATAATATCAATCATTTGGATCAACTGTTTTAGGGAGAGTGTCTTACTTTTGGAAGCTTCATTTTTTACAAAATCAAAAAACGTATTTAGTAACTGCAATCTCCATGATTTATCAGAACTGTATAAGACTGTATTCAGAATATTACCATCCGTCAATACTTTTTCTATCAACGTCTGTATGGTGACATTAAAAATATCTGATATCCAAGTTTCAATTGTATTGGCCACTTGTAAGATGATATCGATATCTTTGACACCTGCTTCTTTTAATAAGGTCTTACTCTTTAGGACATCTCTCCATTTCAGATAAGTATCTTCTTTATCCGTCGACTTCCTTTTGCAGTAAATACTGATAGCAGCAATATCTAATGCAGAGATGGCAAAAAAATCATAATGCAATATTTCAAAAAGTATATCTTCATTTCCGTACGGCCTTACTGTTTCCCCTTGGATATATCGTAGAATGTTGATCAGTTTCACAACATCTACTTCACCCAATACATTGACTCGTTTTTTGACATTGATTGGTATTTTCTTTTGTGAAAAGTACCTAATCAAGTTCTCTACGATGCGATGTTTGGTATAAATGATCGCCATTTCGTTATAAGGCACACCACTTTCATACAGCTCTGATATTTTTTGTATGATTCCTGCTTCTTCTTGGGTTTCATTTTGATAAGCCAAAAACTGTGGTTCTGGAGCGTTTTCTATTCCATTACGTCTTGCCTCTGATAGGTCCTTAGTGAGATATGAATATCGATTTACAAGTCGTTCTGTGTTATTCTCGATGAGTCTTTTTGATCTATCTAAAATCTTCTGACTAGACCTATAGTTGGCTGTTAGTACTATTTCTTTGGGTGAGAATTTATTTTTAAAGTCTATGATGCTATTCATATTTGCACCTTGAAATCTGAATATACTCTGATCATCATCTCCTACAATAAATAAATTAGGGTCCTCCCAATATTCTGCAAGTAGAAAAAGTAATTCATTCTGAGCACCATTGGTATCCTGAAACTCATCCACTAAGATATACTGAAATCGTTCCTGGTATTTACCCAAAAGAGCGTCATCTGTTTTAAACTTGTCTATGACCCACAAAATCATATCTTGGTAATCAAATTGCTCCCTTTTGGCCATTTCTTCATTATACCTATCGAACTCACCACAAGCAGCAAGTACATTCTCGTATCTAGCTAACTCAGTATTTACATTTTTGGGATTAAGGTCTCCTTTTTCATATTGGGTATTGGTGGATTTATCAAAGTATTTCCTTTGATAAATAAATGGGGATAACGCGGGGTCAGTCACGATGCTTTTATGGCTTTCATAAGCATCTTTTATCAGAGCAGGTGTCCATTTCTCTTGTTTCATGGTACTGAACAGAGATTTTAACCTTTTCCATTCATAATATACATCACCTTTGTATCTTTTGAGTGGATGATTATCTCCGAATGTATCTATAATGCTCCGATAGACGTCTATTTCTTCTATTTCTGATATGGATTGTAGCTCTCTGAAATTGCCAAAAGACTTAGGATTCTCCTTAATGACCGAGTTGCAAAATGCGTGAAATGTTTGGATATTGACATTGTAAGCATCAGGACCTATAAACGAATTAAGTCTCTTACGCATGGCAATCGCGCCCGCATCCGTATATGTGAGACAAAGTATATTATGGGCAAAAACATCTGTTTGTAACAATATATTACCGATACGGACTGCAAGTAACTGAGTTTTACCTGTACCAGGACCAGCTATGGTCATCACAGGACCATCGATAGTATCTACTGCTTCTTTTTGTTTTTCATTCAGTGCATCATAGGCTTTTTGCCATACAGCTTGATATTCCAATTTTATCTTTGACATGTATTACTATAGTTGTGGAATGGTAAAGATACTACCAAAAAATTGATTGTTGGCTAAAAAGTCCTTATAAACACCTAGCTAATTTGCATATTTCCTTTACAATGGTGATCTTATCGATAATTACTAAACGGTACATTTGAAATAAAAAAGGCGGCTTGCTGAGAGACACTCAACATACCGCCTTTTTGGTATTTTAAATAATCGATTATTTTTTTATCTGAGCATCATACACCATTTTGCTCAATCTATTCATAAATGGAAATCCTTTTTCGTTGTATTCATACGTCCCATCAAATAGTTGATCTTTATTGACATATATGACTGCGGTCAAAAAGAAACCAATATTTTTATCTTTATTTTCTATGTATGCACAATCTACCAAATATCCGTAAGACTCTCCAGATTTATTGTAGATTTTGACTTCACCGGGGATTCTGTCTTTTGTACCACCTACTAAAAAGTACTTTGCGTAACCATCTACATATTTTTCGTCTTTGTAAAAATCATATTCACTAGGCACAGCAGACAAACATTTTCTCAAGTAATCATAATCTTCTTTTACTAAGTCAAATCTTTGATTAACAGAAAATTTATTAGGGAAGATGATCCTTTTTAGAGTGTTCTCCATATCCTGCAAGCTATAGAAATTCCTTTTGCTAAAATCAAGAGGCGCCATTACCAAACTGTCAGCGTTATTTTTATAACCTTTGCCTTTCATAACCTTTGTTGCGGTATGATACCAATCTTTGGTGGCAACAGAAGCGGGTTTGTCAAAAAGGATTCCTTTATCTTTGAAAAATCTGATATCATTCGTATGTTTATTATCTTCAGCAGTAAAACCAAGATTTCCCAGTCTTTCTGAGATCCTAGAATTGCTAAATGCGCCGACTTTCTGAAGTGACTCGTTGATATAATCTTGGCCTAAAAATTCATACAATCTATTAAAAGCATCTTGGTCACCAACTACAATTGATTTTTTGATATAACCTTCCAAATTTGGTTTCTTAGACACATTTGTCTCATCTACAAAAGCAGGTGACTGTTCAGGTCTACTTTTGGCAGTGAACATATCGACTTCTATCGTTAATTTTGTGCCTTGTCGGTTTATCTCATTTTTACGTTGTAAAGTAAGTGCGGCCACAGGTAAAGCAACCGTGCTCGCAGGATAAAAATAATTGTTTGGCACAACATTATACATCTCGGTACTAAAAGTAGTGTCCTTAAGGTTTACTTGTGTGTAAATAATTTGCACTTCATGTTCAGGATTAGTAAGATATTGAGCCATTATAGGGTCTGTAGCTATTGTTTTGGAAATAAGATTCCGCTTAGATGCGCACGAGCTTGTAAACAAAGCAAGACCGATAAAAAGAAATAAAGAAGCGTGTTTAAAATTCATTTATAATTATATTTAAAAATCTATTCTTAAAAAGCGATTGGGTCAACCATAAGAATTAACAAACTGTGTGGGTAAAGGTTGAGAATAAGGTTAAGGTTGATGTTAAGGTTGAGATTCACAAAGAAAAGCGAGACGCTTTTACTAATGCAAGCTTCGCGAGGACGCTAAGCTTAACGATATGCAAGTCCACTTCAAACATTACTTGTTATCTCTTGACACAATTCTATCAAAACACCATTAGTTCCTTTGGGATGAAGAAAACAAACAAGTTTATTGTCTGCGCCCTTTTTGGGGACTTCATTGATAAGTACGAATCCTTCTAACCTGAGACGCTCCATTTCTGCATGAATATCGTCCACCGCAAAAGCAATATGATGAATGCCTTCTCCTTTTTTTTCTAGAAATTTATGAATAGCACTACTCTCATCAGTCGCCATAAGTAGTTCAATCTTATTAGGTCCTGACAGAAAAAAAGAAGTTAGGACATGTTCAGATATTACTTCTTCTCTTTTGTAAGGCGCTGTATTGAGAATTTTACTGAATACAAGTTCTGATATTTCCAAATCTTTAACAGCGATGCCTATGTGTTCTATTTTGGTCATTTTGTTTTATTTATTATTTGATAAAACCTAAATGTATGATTGCGATAATACCAAAAAATCTCAAATGATAATCTATTACGTTCTCCAACTACTTCAAAATCAGCACTTTTAGCTTCGCACCTTAGTGTTGACTATGATTTGTCACTAAAAGTGCTGATTTTATTGTATTTGAAGCGCTCATTACGAATCTCATTTTAGATATTTAGGTAATAAAAAAGTCCGGTCATAAGTCCGGACTTTTATATTTATTTATGTAAAAAGATTGTGTCACCTTATGAGCGTAACATCACCTTTTTGTGTCTTTTCGAATCCGAAAATTTTATACTTCACAACCCACACATAAGTATCTGATTGCCATTTCCTATCACCATTGGTACCATCCCATTCTGATTTAATATCTTTTGACTCAAAAACTTGTTGGCCCCATCTATTAAAGATATAAAACTCATAATCTGTAATGTCTTCTATACAATATTTTGGCAAATTAATCGGTCCGAAACTACGATTCAGAATGTGTGCTTCTTTGCTTAGCGTATCATCCTTGGTTTTTAGCTCGAAAGTTGCGCCTATACCATCAGGAAAAAATACATTAGCATAGTCGATATCTGGCACATCTAGATCTGCCGATGCGAC
>JBGSOH010000216.1:0-12529 GCA_041739205.1 Saprospiraceae bacterium | reverse complement strand
GTAGTAAAATGGCTATTTTTTGCATGATGAAAATGTTGTTTCTTAGAATAATATAATCAACAAACAAATGTAAATAAAAAATCAAAACGATGCATACAGATTTGATTATTAAATCAAATAATGCATAAATACGATATATTTAAGCAATGATCCTGAACTTTCAAACTTGTTTGCAAGAACACTATAATTGTTGCAAACAAGTTTACAACTCCATTACATGCTTTCCAACACCAGGGATTCGCTTATTGGAATTGGAAACTTGTTTGCTATCATATGTTACATGTTATAAACAAGTTTAGGGTGATGTCAGACATTTCATTAGTTCTTCACTGTCATTAGACAATTTTGACTAATGACAGTACAAATTTAATACAGCTAGATTTCCCTACCTGAATACTCACCGTTACATCTTTACAAATCTCGCCACTTTACGATGATTGCCTTCTATTAATTCGATAATGTAGGCTCCTTGCTCTAAGTGATCTACTTGAATGGTAGTCTCACATGGCTGGTGCAATATGGGATAACTTCTACCTAAATAATCATAAACTTTTAAGGAATGTATAGTACAAGGCTCAGGTGTTTTGATATCTAAAGCTGATATGACAGGATTGGGATATAGACCAAAAGTACTTATCTTCCCATCGATAGTAGGCGATGTTCCTGTGTCGTATGGATTATTTAATCTGTAAATTTGTCTACCTTTTTCGTTTGTATCAAAATTAAAGTAGTAAGCATTGTCTTTATAAACGACGTTGTCATCGCTAGTTCTTGTAAAAAACTCATATTCGCAACCGCTATCATAGACGTATGAAAAAGATTCACTGTCAAAAACCAATTTTGAATCTCTATAAAAAGAAGATTTATCTAAAATATACAAACCTTTATGTCCATTATTTGCTCGATAATCAGGAAATATATATGCTGTATTTTGATGATAGTCCTGTGTTTGGATAACTTGACCATTAAAGTTCATTTTCTCTATTCTACGAAGTGAATCATTTAAGAATACTATTTGATTATCATAAATATCTATGAGTTTTCGAACAAAAAGACCTTTCAAAGTTGTATGTGTTTTTGTTATTTGGTTATAGAAATGTGAGATCTCTTCAGATGGTGTTTGTACACTAAAACATATGTATTCGTCATTATGTCGCTCCGAAACATTAGTAATATCATCAAAGGTTTTCTCATAAACTTTTTCGACTATTAGACTACCATTCATATCATTAGAAATAATATACATCCTAATTTGATTGGTTTTATAATTTGCCATGACTATTGCATTTCCTGGAGTAATATAATCATGAAGGTTACTAAAATAAAAATCTTTCATATCAACTAGTTCAACCTCATTGCTTCCATCCGTAAAAGTATAAACATCTGGTCTTTGTGGCACACTATACACATAATATTTGTCACCAATTTGTTTTTTTGAATTTACATTTAATGTTCTTATATAACCAAATTCAGGATATGTAAATTCAATAAACTTATCATAAGTTAAGCAAACAATTTTGTTTTCAAATCTTAGAATTTCATCTATCCCATATCCGTTATAATAGGGACTTATATCAAACACAACTTGTCTGTCAATGTCAATCACTTTTTTATTCAAATAAAGAAAACCATTTGATCCATTTACATAAGTAGGAAAGTCACCTTCGAAACTTAGTAATCCTAAATCTTCAGTTAGATTCGTAACTTTTAAGTTCTCTAAATTTAAACTTACTAATTCGTAATACTTTTTACCGTCTTTAAATATCGGAATTTGACCATAAACAATATCTTTATATTCATGCCACCCATACTCAAAACAACCCAAATTGATCGTGTGGTTGATAAGTTTCTTTTTCCTATAACCATCTACAAGAGTTGTATCCAAAACCACAATTCCGTCGTCTTCAAATGTATAAATATAATTATCTGATTTTTGGAGGAAGGATGTTCGAAGACCATTTTGATTTGCACTTGTCGCTATCGTTTGCTCATAAGAGTAAATGCTATCTGACACCTCGTACAACGGAAAAGTAAGCTGATCCAAATCAAAATAATATGCTTTATCTATTGTTTTTAGTCTATTTACATTTCTATAAGACAAAATATCGACATCTGTTAGTTTGCTGATTGTGCCATCAGTGTAATCATATACATAGGCGGCATAATAAAAATCAAAAAACACCAATTTAGACTGTACATGGTCATAAAAAGTAGTACTACTTGGTACATCAATTTTTATTTTTTCCTTTGTGTATAAATTACCGATGATGTAACTTTCGTAATCCGAAAATAAATACAAGCTATCCGTTAATATTCTAAGGTCGTAAAAATAATATGTATTGATGGTGTCTAATGGAATGAGGGTGTCCAAAGTTAAGTCATACTTATAAAAAACTTTAAATTGATCCCAGGTATTTTCATCTCTCTGTTCACTTAACATTAAAAGCGAAGAACCATATTTTAACTTATCTACCAATTCTAACTTTGGTAAAAGGCCATTTAATGAATCTACACTTCCATCTTGATTCACAATATATAAAACATACTCTTCACTTAAATTATCATACAAACTTCGAGGTTGATGCTGATACATGAAACCAGGAAAACTTATATTATAGAAAATTTTATCATCTTCTTCAAACTCAAATATTCTATTTCCTGGTACATATTCTACCAAAAATTTGGTTTCATTACTATCGCTTTGGTAAGACTGTAAAAAATCACCCTTCACATACGGTCCATATTCATAAACACCTTGAAGTGCATCATTCTCCAAAAAATATAAATAATTTGAATCAGCACTCACACTGTAATAATCTGAGCCTACAAAATAAGCTATAGGAGGAAAATCACTTTCAAATTGCGGTAAGTTATCCACCGTCCTAGCCTCTCCAGTATGAAAATTTTGAAATATTATATTGTCTCCATAATAAAATAAGATATGCGTATCATTTATGTCGGCTCGGATAGTCTTATCCTCTATACAGTAAGGTATATCAGATTCAAAATATTTATAAAGTTGTCCTTCATCATTCACCTTCAAAACATCTAGATAATATCCGCCATTTTCTACCAATAGGTATTCAACAGAACTAGCTACTAATTGTAAAGATTTTCTTTCTGTCTTGTAGTTTGTAAGCGATTTAATAGTTTCTTGGGCATTCATTTGCTCTTGTGAAAGCATAAAAATGGTGAGTAGTAAAATGGTTATCTTTTGCATGATGAAAATATTTTTTCTTGTAATAAAATAATCAACAAACAAATGTAAATAAAAAATCAAAACGATGCATATAGATTTGATTTTTAAATCAAATAATGCACATACACGACATATATGTGAAATGATATTGGACTTGCAAACTTGTTTGCAAGAATACTACAATTGTTGCAAACAAGTTTACAACTCCATTGCACTTATCCCATAAAAAAAGGGCCCGAAGGCCCTTGCTAAAGTTATCATCAAAAATTATCAAGTCTTTTTTGAAAGATATCGTTTATTAGATCTTTTTGTGGAATGTTTATCCACTTTTGATCCACCAAACGACATCGACTTTTGTTATTTTGTAACCACCACTTTGACTGTTTGATAAGACTTGCCTGACGCTAAGTTTAGCAAGTAAATACCTGAGTTAAGTTGAGATATATCTTTGGTGTAGGTGTGTTTTCCTTCACCAATACTTATTTGATCTCTGAAGATACGCTGACCATTGATATCCATAAGTGTAATGGCGATATCTGACGATGTATTAGTTGTCACTTGATAATCTAACTGCTGACTGACTGGATTTGCTATCAAGGAAAGACGTGTATCGTATACATCTGTATTATCCGTGCTAGTCAATACGCTATTATTGATAAAGTTGTACAAGTTCATGACATTAGATCCTGATGTGTTGCCATTAAATCCAAACTCACCATCACAGTTTTCTACAATGTACATGATAAATGCGGTGTCTGTATCAAATATCGGTGCATCCAAAATACATTCAGGCAATGCTAGTCCACACGACTCGCTGATGAGAAGAAGTGCCTGTTGGAAAGTTGTATTTTCATCAATGGATAAAGAATCAATACATCCCATCACTTCCCAATCAATCTCTGGATCGATATCTACTTCTGTACAGATAGAATCACCTGTCACCGTCAATCCCCAACAAGCTGCAAAACAAGCATTAGGTACGTAACATGGATGACCAATACTATCTACAGCACATACGAATGGTTCGTTAGAATCAATCTCACATGCACAGTCTCCCCATGGATTATACTCACATAATGTAGGATCTGTCACCACTGTAAAACCAAAACATGCTGCGTAACAAGCATTCGGAAATTCTGCATAATTACCTAAAGAATCTTGCCCACATACTGGCTCGTACTCTTGTGTGCAAATACAATCATCCCATGGATCTACAAATCCACAAAGCGTAGTGTCTGTCACTACTTCGAAGCCCCAACAAGCTGCAAAACATGCATTAGAAAATTCTATGTAATTTCCTGAAGAATCCACTGCACATACAGGTGCATATTCAAAAGTACAATTACAATCATCCCATGGCCCTATGCCACAAAGTGTAGAGTCTGTCACTACTTCGAAACCATAACAAACAGCAAAACATTCGTTTGAAAATTCTAAAATGTTACCAAAAGAATCTACAGCGCAAACAGGTGCATATTCTAAAGTACAATTACAATCATCCCATGGATCTAAGCCGCAAAGTGTAGAGTCAGATACTAACGCATAACCGTAGCATTCAGCATAACAAGCATTGCTAAATTCTAGGTAATTACCTACAGCATCCACTGCACAAACAGGATCATAGATTTCTGGACATTCACAATCATCCCAAGGGTTAAAACCACAATCATTTCCTTCTACCACTGTTAGTCCCCAACATGCAGCTAGGCACGCATTCGGCACAGGAAAAATATTGCCGAGACTATCTTCTGCGCACACAAATATCGAATCTGTCACTGTGCATCCACAATCTCCCCAAGGATTGCCTGCATCGCATAACGTCGAATCCGAAACAACTGTAAAACCTAGACACTCTGCCCAACATGCATTAGGAAACTCAATGTAATTTCCTAATGTATCAGACGCACATACAAGATCAATTTCCATCGTACAGTCACAATCTTGCTGTGCCGATAATTGTATCGTAAAAGCAGACATGAATATAAAAAGTAATGTTCTAAAATTCATTGTATTAAAATTTTGAGTAAAGAATTATTATCAACCTATCATTAGCAAAACAAGAAAAAATCGTTGCATCAAGATAAAAATAATTTTCTAACTATCACAAAAAAAGGACCTATTTCATTAAATATCAATAACTTAGGTAATATAATTAATTTAAAAAACAAATACAACAATAATCACTCAAAATATATTTACATTATTTTGCAGCCAGATGCAACGTTTTGGTTAGTAATATCTAATAATAAAACAGAACTTTGTGTTCCAATACCTTAAATCATAAATGATGGTACGTAAATATTTGTTTTATCTTTTTATACTCAGCATATGGATGACATCATGCGGTGTAGAAGAGTTTGATGATATCAATACTGTAACCGAAACATTCGAACCCGATACAGTCTATGTCAATAACATTTTGACAAAAGCAAGAAGTACTACATCTTCCCCAAGTGTAGCCATAGAATGTATCACCGTGCCCTATCCATTTCAAATGGTTGATGCAGCAGGTAATTTATTTGATGTAAATTCATCCGTTGATTTTACGTTGTTAGTTTCTGATTCTTCTGCTAGCATTATTGATTTTGCCTATCCACTTACCATTGTTGATAATATAGGGATAGAAGTTATTGTCCAAAACCTTTGGGATTTTGCGACACACTCTGCAGGATGTTTTCCTGACTCACTATCGACTGGGAGTAATATGTTTCCTGCGTATGTTATTAACTTCCAGAACTCTTGTTATTCTCTTAAATACCCTTTGAATGTTCAAAACGCTAAGGGAGACATTTATGCCATTGCAGATGAACGTAGTTTTATACAAAAACATGCAGCGGAACCATTATATTTTATTTTCCCTTTGACCTTAATCGACATACAAAACCAAACTTTTGAAGCCTATGATGCTTTTTCATTAGCACAGTTGCTTATGGCTTGTAATGGTTCTGAATGGGTAGATACTAATTTTGTTCAGATAAACCAGTTTGCTTATTATGCATGTTATGAGTACGTATTCCCTTTAAATATTTTAGTTTTGGGACAAACAGCACCTATTTCAATTCCCGATGTTACGACATTATCCAACGTCTTTATGCAGGGTAGATTTATAGACTTTGCGTTTCCCTTGACACTCAAAACATTAAATGGAGAAACAGTGACCGCTTACAATCAAAACGAGCTGGATGACTTGGCAGATCAATGTCCTCAGAGTGGAGACTTCTTTATTCTGATCTATAAAACTGAATTATTTAGTTCAAATCCATGTTATGATTTGGTTTTCCCCATAACAGTATCTAAATTTAATGGGCCAAATATCACCCTCCAAAGTTATCCTGAAATCAATAGTGTAATGATGCAAGATAGCTCTTTCACGGAGTTCAATACAAATTATCCAGTTTCGATCGTGTTAAAAGATAATAATCAAACCAAAGTATTACAATCACTTGATGATGTGATAAATGTGTACATAACATGCCCAGAGTAAGTAGATACAAACCATCATCGGATTTAAAGTAAAAAAGGTATTATAATTGATAGACAATAGTATCATAGTAAAGTGCAAAAAAGGCGACCAGCAAGCGTACAGTTTGATGTACAAAAGCTGTGCACCTTATATTTTTACTATTGTCAAAAACTACTTTTGCTACGATGATGATCGCAAAGATGCTTTACAAGAAGTATTTGCCCAAATATTTTTGAGTATTCAGCAGTTTGATGATGCCAAAGGTAGTTTTAAATCTTGGGCTTCAAAACTCACGGTTTACCAATGTATCGCCATACTTCGCAAAAAAGATAAGTTGCAAATAAATTATAGTCTCGAAGTGGTAGATGATGTAGAAGAAACTGCTTTGGATGCCATAGAAAAACTATCTATAAACGATCTTGAACTCATGTTAAAAAACATGCCCGATGGTTATAGGACGATCTTTCTACTTTCGGTCATTGATGAATATTCACACAAAGAAATAGGCGATATGCTAGGTATTACCGCAGAGACATCCAGGTCACAGCTTTTTAGAGCTATAAAATGGATTAAAAATAATATTTTGAATAAACCAAATATGTTACAATATGGCTTATTATAATAGACTAAGAGACCAATTAAGGAATGAAACACCACTTCCTGAAGATCTTTCGTGGGAATCCATGCAAGCAGGTATTTATGACAAAATGGGTCAAAAAAAGAAAAAACGCAGATTGTTGATTTGGTGGTTATTACCTATATTCATTGGTGGTATAGGTATGTTTTTGTATTATGGAAAAGTCGAAAACACCAATTTGCCTGTAGAAATCGATAAACAAAATAAGATCATTGCATCACCAATCTCTAAGCCTTCTGTAAGTAATTCAAAAGAAAACATAGCTAGTATCCAAAGTACAAATACGTCTGAAATTGATTCCCAAAGTACGGAAAATAAAACCGAAACTAATACCAACCAACCTATCGTAAGTAAAGTCTCTAAAAGGTCAAAAAACACAGTCATACTAGCCAGTGATCAATCAAAATCTTTTGCCAATCAAATACAACAAACAGAGCAAACACCTATACTAAAAACAGATCAAATAAACATCTCTTCCCATCCAATAGATATTGTCGCCACAGAAAATAAGATAGCAAATCAAGGGTACTCGGACCTAATGAACCCATATGCACCTAAACCATATTTCATGATCGAGCCCTTGACTTTGCTTTTTAATGACGATTTAAATACTTTATTTTCCCGTACGATTACCATACCTCAAGTATCTACTACCCTACCTGCCAAAAATAAGAAAAGCGAATATTTCGGAAGTATGGATTTGATGGTCAATACAGGTATTTCATTTTGGAATATTGGAAAACCTGCCACATTGCAATTAAATTCAGATTTCCATAAAGCATTGATTTCTGAAAAAGAACTCCCAGGGTTTTCTATGGCAATAAGACATGATATCTCAATCAACAAATCGTTTTTTGTGACTTCCATGATCGATTATCAAAGATTGTATTCAATATTTAGTTACGACGGTATAAAATCGGCACCCAAACAAGTAGATGATATTATTATTTCCATTCATGACAATCTTCTTTCAGGTGAAAAAACATACGTTCGAGGTACTGCCAGCGTAAATGAAAACGTCACCAGAAAATTGCAACATAGAAATGAAATGGTCAGAAGTTCATTCTCGTTACTTCCAGGATTGCAGCACAACGTAGGAAATTGGGCTTTCAAAGTAAATGCAGGGCCGACGATAGGACTATTCAAAAGAGGCAAAGGCAAGACCTTATGGAATGATGAGGTGGTCGCTTATGATGGCGATTTACCACAATACAACAACAGTATTAAAATAGGATTTACATCTTCTGCACTTGTAAAATATTATGTGTCGCAAAGATGGTTTTTACATTCATCCGTCTTATATCAGAAATATCTGACCAACCATAGTGCAGACCCAACACAAATAATCAAACCTTCACTGTGGAATATTTCGGCTGGTGTGGGATATAGTTTTTAGGTATATTAATCGGAAGCGGATTTTCGCAAATGACACGAATTGAAAAAGTAAAAATTAGTGTGAATTAACGGGAGAAATTTTAGACGCGAATTTTCACAAATTACGCGAATTGAAAATGCAAATATTTGGGTAATTAGTTTTAGTTAGCGTAAAATAACTTAGACGCGAATTTTCACAAATTACCCTAATTATAAACATAAAGAATAGCGTAAAAAATGCTAATCTTTCCTTGCGACCATCCTGACCACACCTGCTATTCCATGATGATATGCGCCTTCATCAAGTACTACTTGTTCGGTCGTTAAAGTAAGCATCGTCAATGCTTTAAAATCGCATGACAATATTTCTTCTGTGTACAACATAGAGACGTCTTTCGGACCACCTGAATTGTTATTTATTTGCGTAGGATTAAAAGCTTCTAGGATAATGTGTCCACCTTTTTTTAGTGATTGAATAGCTTTATGGTGTATGACTTCGCGAAGGTTCGCTGGAAAATGTGCAAAAATAAATGCAACTACGTCATACTTCTCTATTCCAAAATCAAATAATGTGGCATCCGCTAATTGATAATCTATCATTACTTGGTGTTCATTTGCCAATTGTAATGCTTTGACTTTTCCACTCTCACTGTAATCAAAAGCATCTACTTTCCAGCCTTTAAGTGCAGCGAATACTGCATTTCTACCTTCTCCTTCACATGGAAAAAGTATTTTGCCGACAGGATTTATTTTTTCTATTTGTGCTACCAAAAAAGCATTTGGTTTTGTACCATAAATATACTCTGTGGCGGCATACCTTTCATCCCAAAATTCCTTCATAAAATAAAACTTGCTTTGTTAATATTGATCAATAACTGTCATCGTCCATGATGACCTTCCCTTTAAAAGTGTTGTACAAAAATAGAAAATATATAAATATCAATGGTGTACCAATAGCTGCAATAGTCAGCATGATACCAAGAGATTTTTCTGAAGATGCGGCATTATAGATGGTAATATTATATTCAGGTGAAATAGTCGATAACAACAACACAGGGAACAACTGAAATGCAACCAACATTAATAAAAATGACATGGTCAATGAAGAAAAAATCAACGCTTGAAAATACTTATGTTTAGATACCAATCTAGGTATGTTAGCGATAGACAGTAATGCTAAAATAGGTAATACAAAAAATAACGGAAATTCTCTAAACCGATCCGCTACACTCTCAATAAAAACTATAGTGTACACAGATAAAATACTGAAACTAAGGATAAAAAAGACAATACTCCTTCGTAGTAGAAAGGTAAGTTTAGCATACAGTCTTCCTTCTGTTTTTAATAGTAAAAAAATAGCACCATGCATCATAAAAAGTGCTACTGTAGTGATGCCCGTCAAAATAGCATAAGGACTTAAAAATGACAAAAATACACCACCATCGTACACAAAATTTTCTTTTAGCTCGATGCCTTCAATGAGATTGCCCAATACTACACCAAGTAAAAAAGAAATCAATAAATTTGATATAAAATAGATGATATCCCACGTTTTGCGCCACCATAACATGGGTTCGGCACTCCTGAATTTAATCGCGGAAGATCTAAAAACCAACATGGCCAAAAATAACATAAAGGGTACGTACATGGCAGAAAGCATCGTCGCATATAAGACCGGAAACCCCGCAAACAATGCGCCACCACCGATCACAAGCCAAACTTGATTAGCATCCCATAAAGGTCCTATGGCATTGATAGCAATACGTCGGCTCTCATCTTTCTGAAAGAACAAATGCCACATACCTGCACCATAATCTAGTCCTTCCAAAATGGCATAACCAGAAAATAAAAAACCAACTACAAAAAACCAAAGCGTGGGATAATCAATACCTAAAATTGTCGCCATCGTGATGTAATTATTGTTGAGCTAATTTGGAAGTTGGATGATAATCAACAGGACCATGTTTTATTTTTTTATTGAGTGAATATAAAAATAATAAAAACAGTAAGCTGTAAATAACACCAAAAAGAATCAATGAAAACAAGACTTGCTGTGCTGATACTTCTTGTGAAAAACCTTCGCTTGTTCTTAAGTGTCCATAAACAATCCACGGCTGACGTCCCATCTCCGCGGCAAACCATCCTGCCTGATTAGCTATTTGTGGTAACAAAACAGAAAAAGCAAATATCCTCATCATCCACTTCTGCTCAAATAGTTTGCCTCGCCACCATAAAAACGAAGCATACAAAGTTAAAAATATCAGTACCATTCCGATAGAAATCATAATATGATAAAACTGAAATACAGCATTCACTTGTGAAGGTCTATCTTTGACATCATAAGCATTCAGTCCTATGATATCTGCATTAAAATCTTGATGTACCAAAAATGACAATCCTCCTGGAATGCCCAATCCGGTCACTTTCTGTGCTTTGTTATCTACCCACCCGAATAAATATAAATCAGCTGGACTTTTGGCTTGATAGTGTCCTTCCATGGCAGCAAGTTTAGCAGGTTGGTGCTCAGCTACTAAATCCGCAGAGCGATGTCCCGAGAATAATTGTGTCAGAGAAAAAATGGTTGCTATGGCTAAAGCAGGTTTAAAAGCCAAATAAGATATTTCTTTGTGTTTGCCCTTCAATAAGTAATAAGCATGAACACTAAGCACCATAAAAGCACCTGCCAGAAATGCCCCTTGCCATACATGTATCACACGATCCACACTAGATGGGTTGAATACCATTTGCCAGAAATCAGTAACTTCTGCACGCGCATTAAATCCATCACCTACTATGTGGTATCCCGCAGGTGTCTGTTGCCAACTATTGGCCACAACAATCCAAACTGCTGAAAACATCGAACCTAAAAACACGCCTAACGTAGAAATAAAATGGACTACAGGTGACACTCTATTCCATCCAAACAACAAGACGCCTAAAAAGGTACTTTCTAGTCCGAAAGCAAACAAACCTTCAGCGGCAAGCGCACTACCAAAAATGTCACCGACATATCTCGAATAAACCGCCCAATTGGTGCCAAACTCAAACTCCATAATGATTCCTGTAGCTACACCAATTCCAAAAATAATTGCAAATATCTTGAGCCAAAAGCGTGTTAATATTTCATACTGTTTGTTGCCAGTTTTCAGAAACATTCCTTCAAAAATAACCAACATCAAACCAATCCCAATGCTAAGCGGTGGAAATATGTAGTGAAATGCTATGGTAAAGGCAAATTGAATTCTGGATAAGATCTCGACATCCATGTTCACAAATTTTGAACAAAGATACTCTATTAAAACTATAAGCACAGCAACTTATGTTACGCTACTTTCAGCAAATTCAACACCTCACCCGTGATTGAGAGTTCACTCGATCTTCAACACCTTATGTCTTTCAATTACCTGTTTATTTTGTATTTCAAAAATATAGAGACCATTTGGTAATTCGCTGATATCTACCTGTCCATCTGTGGTGGCTACTGTCTTAATGACTTTTCCATTTATATCTTGGATGTTGACTTTGGCTTCTTCTTGTAGGCCTAGAATATGAATGAAACTATTTGTTGGATTAGGAGTTATTTTTAATTTTGTACTTATATTATTAGATTCGGTTGTACCTACAATAAGTCCTAAATCAACTGATTCTATTTTTAACAGTCCATTCCAACCTCCTCTGTCGAAATTATTTCCATCTATTATTGAATCTAATCTTACATGAAAGTTAATAAAAATATCACCATTTTCCATACTCCATATATAATCAGGACTAAAAGCAAACAAAGATCTATTTGGATTGATTAAATGGCCTGCTCTGCGATATGAGCCATCTGCAAATTCTTCATATAGATAAAGAT
>JBGSOH010000174.1:0-16746 GCA_041739205.1 Saprospiraceae bacterium | reverse complement strand
GTCTTTCATTCAAGTACATAAAGTCGTCATAATCCAGACTGTTCAGACGTATATTGTCCAATAGATTGATGAAATTTCGTTCTTCTTGGCGATAGACATGGAGCAATTCCACCATCTTTAGTTTGATGTGATGGATGACTTGTGCCGAAAAAAAATATGGCGTTGGGTAGGTGGTTTGGAAATATTGTTTTTCGAAAGGTGTAGCAACCACAGGCGGCAACTGAAATAAATCTCCAAAAAATATCATTTGCACACCACCAAAAGGGGCGTTGACATTGCGATTGATACGTAAAAAATAGTCAATATTGTCAATAATATCTGCACGAACCATGGATAATTCGTCAATGATAATCATATCAGTATTGACATAAATGCGATAGTTTTTTCGTTTTTCTATCTCAGATCTATTAAGTAATCTAGGAGGAAATCCAAAAAACGAATGAATAGTTTGACCACGAACATTAAGCGCTGCAATTCCAGTAGGTGCCAGGACGACTACTCTTTTTTTGGTCGTATTTCGGAATACTTGTAGCAAAGTTGATTTGCCTGTACCTGCTCTACCTGTGATAAATAAGTGATCTTTGGTGTACTCCAGTTGATCTAGGACACCCGAAAACTCCTGACTTAGCGTAATGGGAATTTTCATTTGATTTAAATTATCTTCTGCGACCTCTACCGTAATCTGGTCGGAATCCTAGTCGAAGTGTAAATTGAAGTAGGCTTGGACTAGACGAAACATCTGTTAATTGACCACCTGATAAGGCAAGATTTTCCCAATTCATTCCCATATTGAAATAATAAGAAATGATAGGTGTGATGGTCAGTAAATCACTCACACCAATGTCCATGCCTAAACCAATACCTGCTTTGAAAGCAATACCTTCGGCATCTGACAATACTGGATCTACAGTTTGTGCGAAGGTAGAAGAAGTATTGTAATAACTGACACCTGGTGTAAAGTGAAAAAACAACCCTTTATTGATAGATGGTCCTTGTTTAGAGAAAGTAGGACAGTCACAATCAGCTTCTAGGTCTAGGGCATATATTTGGGTATGAAAATTAAAATTATAGGATGTAAATTTTGTTTCTTTGAGTGATGAATTATTGTATTTGGTTGTAGCCAAAGCGTAAGATATCTCTGGCATAAATTCTATCCTTCTTTTTTTTAGTTTGAACCAATAATCAATTCCTAGTTCATATCCTGGAGAATACAGTTTTCCATCTGTATTAAATCGCTTTTCTAGTGCATTTTCCCAATCAGAAAAATTGTTGTTATTGTATTTCATTCTCACTCCAAACTGACCACTCACATCTATGGTGAAATACAATAAACTAATTAAAATTGCTGAAAATTTGATTGTCTTCATCTGTATGGAAATTGAAAATTGATATTGAATGAAGAATTAACGGATTTAGTATTGTTTTTGTTTTGATAGGTATGTAAAATTGACTTTGAAATACTTGGTTTACAATAACTTAATTTTTTGTGACATTGTAAACGATTCCAAAAAGCAAATTAATGTTTTGGCTACTGATATACGGTTCATATCGTGAAAATATCGGTTCTTTAAAGAAACGAGAATAACCGGCATTAAACTTCAAGCCTATCGAACTAATTTTAAAAATAATTCCTGAGTTTATACTCATCCCAAAACTCCTTACTTCCTGATTCAAGACCCTGTTTGAATTTGCCAAAACCTTTGATAAATTCGAAGCTAAAAGTAATCCTCCATTAAGGAAAAAAGAATGATTTTTTTTGTTATTTACAAATTCTGGCAATATTCCCAAGTAAAGTTTTTGGTTTACAAGGGAACTAATGATGGATCCGTTTTGTAGTCCTTGACCTTGATCAAATTTGTATGAGATGCTAATAAAGTTATTAAGTGATAAAAAGCCTAATTCTGTTCGTAGTCTAAAGTTGTTTTTTTCTTTGCTTGTGATACCTATTAAAAATAAGTTCCCATTGTCGTTATATGAACTTGAACCTTCAATTTCTGAGCTGTGATGATAGATTAATTTTGACCTCGGCACTCCAAAGGAGACATCTATTTCAAAATTTTGGCCAGTTAGTTTTAAGGTAAAAAGCACCATGAATAAAAATACAGTCTTAAATTTCAGTGTTAAATTACTATTTTTCATTATTTAAATTTAAAGGTAAAAATTCTACAAATCATATGTCAATCTAGCACAACTTGTTAATTGTCTCATGCTTCAAATAACTCTCCATATGTTATGAAAAGGTTATTTTACAAAGGTAAGTTATTTTTCAGTATAAATTATGTTTTAAAATAGGCTTCATTCCATCTCATTAATCCAATCCGTAATCAATGCCAATCCTTCTGTATGCGCCATTTTTCTACCCAACTCTGGCATAGCAACACCTGGTTGCAAAGAGTGCATACGATAATGAAGGATAGACTGATCAGGTTTGCCTGGTACGATGTCATATTTAAGGCCACCTGAGCCAATACCCGCTGCTATCGGAGTTTTCATGACACCATAAGCGATGGGATTTTTTTCAGAAGCGAGTAGATTGAGTGCACTGTTTTTGGCGGGACCTTCTGGCCTGTGACAATGCGCGCAATTTATATCTAAATATGCACGTGCTCGATCATCTGTTGACAAAGACGTATCGGTATAATCTGCTATTTTTGGGCATGATGCGGCGCTTGTGATGCCCTGAAGTTTGCCTAAAGTTATGAAGTGATCCAACTGATTGATAGTAGATGTGGTAAATGCATAAGGTTTGTTTAGATGTCTTGCAGCTGGCCCGATTGGCATCATTTTACTATTAAATTCATGGCAACTTTTACATTGTATGAGATTGGGTACGCTATAATTTACGGCTTGGTTTTTGCCAGCTTCGTCTATCCAAGCTACCGTTTTTGTTTCGCCTGCGATGGTGAGAAAAGCATCGTTTTGGGCTTCATTCCAGATGTAGGTGAGCGCTGTCCAATCGTTATTTTCACGAATGAGTACCCTAGTTTCTATGTGTTGTAAGTCTTTTTCAGGCTGTCTGAAATCCTTTGGATAATAAAAAAACTTAAAGATCAAACTACCTTCTGGGAAATCAAATGCTTGATCTTCATGGTACGTCATTGCTGTTCCTTCTGGCAAATAAATAAATCTTTTTTTGAAAGCATAATCAGTAAAAAGCGACGAATTCAGGTCATAAGGTAAGACGCCATCTTTTGGCTTAATCTCAACAAGTGGTAATTCAAACATGTCGTAATCTGACAGTTTTTTCAAAGCTTTTACATCTTCTATGCTGCTGTGTGTATAGTTTTCTTCTGTGATTTGGACGGATTGTTCTTTTTGTTTACAAGCATTAGGAAGGAACCAAATTGTGAAGAAAATGAGTATTGGGATCAGAAAATTACTGCGAAATATATTAGACATTTGGAGAGATTTAAAGATTATTGACCTGGAAATTTGAAGGTGGTTTCTGTTACTATGCCTTCTTTACACAGATATGGACTTGGATCGGTAAGGATGTTTTTTAGATTTTCGGGAATGTTTAGGTTGGCAAAAGAAGCTTCGGATTGGTCCATACAAAAATCAAATCCATCTTTTAGTTTGGTATCAGAAAATCCATCAATTACAATGTCAGGCGTATCCATAAAAAACTTGGTCAAAAACAACTTTCCAAAATCGGACTCTAAGGTAGGGAACCAATGGGTATTGGAGAAAGTATTGTCATGAACGAAAACGTGATTTGGATATGGATCATACAAACTATCTAATTTGTATTGATGGTTGACAGGCTGACCAGATGAGTCGTTTTCTTTTTTGTCCTGAGACATTTCTGTCACCAAATCATAACTAATGATAGCTGTCGGACAAGTACGATTATCCTTGATTTCATTGCCGAAAATTTCTATATTTCTCGTAGCCAACAACATAATGCCAGTCCCAGGTGGCACCATACCAACAATGTTACCTTTTGGTGCAAAATTAGTGTGATTATTGCTGATGACTTTATTATTAAATACCCTAGTGTGGTGGCCATATTGTGTCAATCCAGGAAGGTCAAATACCAAAATACCACCTGTATTATTGTACGTATGGTTGTCGTAGATCTCTACAAAATTACTGTTTTCACTTTCGATTCCTGCTACATTTTCATAGACAGTATTGCGTCTGATTACAACAGAATCTGATTGTCCCACGTACACACCTGCATCCGACGCACGAGCGGCTATACAATCTTCTATCACCACACGTTTGCAAAGCACTGGATAAAAACCATAGGCACCATTACTCTCTTTGGCACCATTGGTCCAATAAACTTTTACTTTTGAGAAGAGAATGCCATCAGTATCCGTAACTTTGATGTTGTCTCCTTTGGCATCTTCTACGGTGAAGCCTATGAGTTGGATGTTTTTACAATTAGCGATTTTGATACCTTCTGCGCCTTCTTGTTGCCCTTTGAATGATAGTATGGTTTCTTCTATTCCAGCGCCTATGATGACGATATCTGATTTGCCATCCATCATGAGACTTCGTGTAAACCAAAAATGACCAGCATCTAGTCGGATGGTATCACCATTTTTTGCAGAAATAAAAGCTGTTTGCAATCCTTTTTCGATATTTTTCCAAGCGATACCATGACGTTCATCTTCTTGTTGGCAGCTTAGCAATATCGAGATAATAGCTAAATAAAGACCTAAGTTATACCATGATTTTCTGGACATAAAAGGGTGGCATTTGATGTGGTAGCAAATTTAAAGTTTAATATGGCTTTGTCAAATTTAATTGAAAAATAAGTTTTATAAAGTTTGGATTTTGGTTGCCGGGAATAGTTTGAATTTTTATTGGAAACAGGGTTTAACTGGAAAATTAAATCACAGCCACAACCCATCGTATATACATAGTTATGGCTGCTATTCCTTGCTATGAATAACAGCCATAAGTTACTGTTCTTGTATAGTTATGGCTGTCATTCGATTCTATAAAATCTTGCTTATCACTACCTGATTTCTGATGTATTCGAGCGAATGTTTATTCTCAAAAAGGCCTGACGGTGTGATGAACGTTACGAAAATACTTTTGCGTGTCTTACTAAAATATTTGAAGGAAGCTATTTTGGTTTGTAATTTTGTGTAGTATTCTTTATCCATGACGTAGTTTCCTGGAGCGTATTTTATTTCACAAATATTGATGACTTTATCAGACCGATCAATGAGTAAGTCTATTTGTGATCCTGTCATCGTATCATCACCTTTGTGTCTCCAAGCAGATTCTGTACTGAAGATGCCAGAGATACCTAACTGTTGTTTTATCTCCTGCATATGCAGCATGCATAAATTTTCAAATGCCAATCCACTCCATGCGTACCACGAAGGTGTATTGGTGAGGTAATGCCAGATGTTTTTGGTCTTTACTTGTGTGTTTTGTACATATTTAAGATAGAACAAGATATAAGGGTCGGTAAGTTTATAGATGATGTCTCTTTTTGATTTGCCATACGGCACGTAAGGTGTGATAAAACCAGCCGCTTCGAGCTCGTCTATATTATTGCTCAGTGTGCCTCCAGACGATATTTTGCTCAATTTGGATATCGTATTTCTATCGAGTCCGTAAGTGTGTTCACTTAGTATCTTTACAATTTGCTCATAAGTGTTGCTACTTCCGAATAGAGAAACAAATAATTCATTAAATTCTAGATTCAGTATTGCTTTATTTCTAAAAAAGAGTCTATCTATCGCTTGATCAAGGCTTTCTGATGTATCCAATTGATCTAGGTAAAAAGGAATACCACCCATAATCATATATAGTTTTATGATGGCATCAGTATTGTAATTTATTTGTTTTGCTTTTAGAAATTGTGCGACTTCTTCTAGCGAAAAAGGGCTTAGTTCGATTCTGCTAGTGACTCTATTATAGAGAGAGCCTCTGTTTTTAAATATGTTTTTAATCATCCACGATCCTGCTGACCCACAGATAATAACTAAAATATCTTTTTGTAATAGAGCCCAAGCCCAAAAATCTGCAAATGCCGCAACGAAATAAGAGTTTTTGGTGGACATCCAAGGAAACTCGTCCAAGAAGATTACTTTTTTCTTTCTTTTACGCGAAGATTTTAACTCATTTTTTAATAAATTAAAAGCATCAAACCAAGACTCCAAAATAGGCAAATATCCTAAATCCAATTGTGTTTTAATCTCTGCTGAAAATCGTTCTAATTGGATATTTACGGGAGACTCATATTTGCCTGTAAATCTAAAGAAAAGGTGATTTTTTATAGCGTGTTCGATAAAGAAAGTCTTACCTATCCTTCGACGTCCTAGTACTGCACATAGTTCAGATTTAGAGCTATTTATAAGTTTATTTATCTGATTTAACTCTTCATTCCTGCCTACAAATTCCATGGATATAAATTTAACCACAAATATACAATAGTCTTTAGAATTAAACAAGTAAATGATAGCCATAACTACTAATATTGTATAGTTGTGGCTGTTATTGTCTATAAACAATAGTAGCCATAACGTGTATATTTATATAGTTATGGCTGCTATTCATTGCTGTGAATAACAGCCATAAGACACTATTTGTATATAGTTATGGCTGCCATTCGATTCTATAATATCTTGCTTATCACTACCAGATCTCTGATGTATTCGAGGGAATGTTTATGATTACAATCCTTCTGCATTTGATTTTGTAATAAATTTAATGCATATTTGCACTTCTTCAATTTTTATGTGAATGGAAGTCGGAAGAAAGTATTTTACCATACAATTACATTGCGATGTCAAATAATAAAAAGCCAGCTATTGCTGAAAAAAGAGAACCATCTACTGAAAAAACTAGATTGCACAAACGAAACAAACATAGAGAGCGATATGACTTCAAAAAAATGATCGAAAAACATCCTGCTTTAGCATCCTTTGTATTGCCTAATAAATATGGAGATGAATCTATAGATTTTTCAAATCCATCTGCTGTCAAAGCACTGAATACCGCTCTTCTTAAAACTTATTATGACATCCAACAGTGGGATATTCCTGCAGGCTACTTGTGTCCCCCTATTCCTGGAAGAGCAGATTACATCCACCACATTGCAGATATTTTGGCACAAAAAAATTATGGTAAAGTACCTTCTGGAGATAGTGTCCGATGTCTAGATATTGGCGTAGGGGCGAGTTGTATTTATCCCATCATTGGTGTCAAAGAATTTGGTTGGTCGTTTGTGGGAAGTGATATTCACGCGAAGTCATTGGCTTCAGGACAAGATATAGTAAATGAAAATGACCTATTGAAGGATAATGTTACGTTGAGATTGCAGTCAGATGCGAAGCATATTTTCCAAAATATTATTCAAGAAGGCGAATATTTTGAACTAACAATTTGTAATCCACCTTTTAATGCATCAGCGGAAGAAGCTAAATCAGGCAGTGATAGAAAGATCAAAAATCTAAAGCTAAAAAAGACTGTCCTGAATTTTGGTGGACAAGAGAATGAATTGTGGTGCGATGGTGGTGAAGACAAATTTGTACAGTCGATGATCACCGAAAGTAAATCATTCTCAACTGCCTGTCTCTGGTTTTCAACACTGATCTCCAAACAATCAAATCTAAAACGAGCTTACCAAACTCTAGAAAAAATTGGGGCTTTCGAAAGTCGCACGATTCCGATGGGACAAGGCAATAAGACTAGTAGAATATTGGCATGGACCTTTCATAATGTGGAAGCTCAGAAAGAATGGGCCGCTAGTCGATGGAGTAAAGTGGAGGTAGAGAAATGAAAAAGTGAAAAAGATGAGTTATAGATTTTACTTTTCAATGTTTGTTTTATTTGGTATTTATTCGTGTATCTCCAATCAAAACGAAGAAATTTCTTATCCAGAATACTATAAGTCAACAAAGAATATATTTAGGTTGATGGAAGATGGCGATTTAGATATTGGTATTCAGAAATTTGATAGTTTAATCCAGCAGATTCCCTTTGTACCTTCATATGATTATTTTAATATGGCAAAATTTTGTGCAGAAAAAGGAAGGTGTGACATGGCTTTAAAATATCTTGAATTGTCATTTCGAAATGGTCATGAATATGATCAGGCAGTTAGTTCATTAAATGAAACTAGCACTTGTAGATTGAAAGTAAAAGATTTGATTTCCAAAGAGGCAAGCATTCATCAAAAATATTTTAATTTCGAGTACAAAGCAATGATTGATTCGATGTTTACACTTGATCAAAACGCAAGAGAAGGAAAAGCGAATAATATTGGTGATATTGATTCTTTAAATTTTATTGCACTTTTGTTTTTGATTGATAAATTTGGTTTCCCAAGTGAGTATTTGATCGGGTCTTCGAGTGCTTTCAATGCTTATATTATGATGCTACACATGGACAGGGATTTAGACAATATAAAACTAGAACCAATACTTGATGATGCTTTTAATGATGGTTACTTAGATCCTATTGGATATGCATGGATAGTGGACAGACGGAGAATTTGGGGACCTAACAAAACGGAACCATATTATTATCATATGAGGTCTGAACATTACGACAATCTTACTAAAAATGATATAGTTGAAATTAATCGCAGACGTGATTCTATCGGTCTTGACTCCTTGTGATAGAAATTATTTATAAAAAACAATAACCTTAAAAATCCCCAAATATTTATATTTTTGCAACCTAAAACATATCAGAGCTTATGTCAAATGTAAAAGTTGGGTTGGTACAGATGTCTTGTGTAAAAGAGACAGAAACCAATCTAGAGAAAGCCATCAGAGAAATAAAAGTAGCGGCTAGCAAAGGCGCAAATATAGTTTGTCTCCAGGAACTATTCACATCCTTGTATTTTTGTGATGTAGAAGATTACGATAATTTTGCCTTAGCGGAAGCGATTCCAGGTAAAACCACGGAGACATTATCAGCTGTAGCAAAAGAGTTGAATGTGGTGATTATTGCATCACTTTTTGAAAAAAGAGCCGAAGGCCTTTATCATAATACCACGGCTGTGATTGATGCTGATGGTACGTACCTTGGCAAATATAGAAAGATGCATATTCCCGATGATCCTGCTTTTTATGAGAAGTTTTATTTTACACCAGGCGATTTGGGATATAAGGTTTTTCAAACAAAATTTGCAAAAATCGGCGTGCTTATTTGTTGGGATCAATGGTATCCTGAAGCTAGCCGTATCACTGCTTTGATGGGTGCGGAGATCATGTTTTATCCTACAGCTATCGGATGGGCAACATCACAAGATGAAGAAACCAATCAAGACCAATACAATTCATGGCAGATCATGCAGCGATCACATGCTGTCGCAAATGGTGTGCCTGTTGTCAGTGTCAATAGAGTAGGATTCGAGCAAGATGGAGCGATGAAGTTTTGGGGAGGAAGTTTCGTGGCTAATGGACAAGGTAAACTTCTTTACTTAGCATCACATGACCAAGAAGAAACAAATGTGGTGGATATTAATTTGAGAGAGACGAATGAATTTCGCATTCACTGGCCATTTTTGAGAGATAGAAGGATCGACAGTTATCAACCCATTACCAAAAGATTTATAGATGAAGATTGATTTTACGCCAAGGGAATTAGGGTTTTATTTTCCTGCTGAATTTGCACACCAAAATGCTATGTGGTTGTCTTGGCCACACAAAGAAGCGTCTTGGCCAGGAAAGTTGCACTTGATATATGATCCATATGCTGAGTTTATACTTCGTGTCGCATCTCATCAAAAAGTTTGTATCAATGTTGCAGACGAAACCATGCATCATGAAGCATTAGAGAATATCAAAAATGCAAATTATTTTGGTTCAATATCCAATACTGACCAAGTATTAAACAATATTTCTTTTTATTATCATCCTACCAATGATGCATGGTGTAGAGACCATGGTCCTGCTTTTTTGATCAACCCTGAAACTAAAACAAAAGCCATTGTAGATTGGGGATACAATGCTTGGGGCGATAAATATCCTCCCTATGATCTTGATGATGTAATACCTACTTTGATAGGTGATAAACTAGGCCTACAAGTGTTTCATCCAGGTATTGTCATGGAAGGTGGTAGTGTCGAGTTTAATGGAAAGGGTACGATCCTCACTACGACTGCTTGCTTGCTAAATAAAAATAGAAATCCACATTTATCCCAATACGAAATAGAGCAATATCTTGTAGAATATTATGGCGTAGAACAAATATTATGGCTTGACGAAGGTATTGTGGGCGATGATACGGATGGACATATTGATGATATCACCAGATTTGTGAATGAAGACACGGTCATTACCGTCATAGAACACGATAAGTCTGATGACAATTATGACTTGCTAAAAGACAATCTTAAATTGCTCAAAAAAATGAGATTGGCAGATGATAAGCCTTTAAATATTGTGGAGTTGCCTATGCCAAATCCGGTGATTTACGAAGATCAAAGGTTGCCTGCTTCTTATGCAAATTTTTATATCTCCAATGAAAATGTGATAGTGCCGACCTTCAGAGATGATCGAAATGATCAAGACGCCTTGGATATTATACAAGAGTGTTTTCCAGATAGGGAAGTTGTGGGTATAGATTCTGTAGACATCATTTGGGGATTGGGCAGTTTCCATTGTTTAAGCCAGCAAGAGGCTTCGGTGTGATTCCAGAAAAATAAATGAATAATATTCCAAGATATCTCCTGCATTAATGATCAAACGGTTTCCTTTAGAGGCAGCATGAAAAATTTTTGATCATTATTCAATTTGTTTTTTCTGAGTGGACTCACACAATTTATCTGTAAAAAGTACACCTTGTAAGTGATCGAATTCATGTTGGAAAATGATGGAAGTGAAGTCATTTACACGTGAATATCCAGTCAATTTTTCTCTTACTAATTGGCCACTTTCATTGATGTATTCTACTTCTATCCAAGGGTATCTTATTGAATTGCCACGAGTATCAGGTATAGAAAGACAGCCATCTCCTTCAAAACAAATAGTTTCGTCAGGTTTAGAAATGATCTTTGGATTGATAGCTACTTCTATAGGTCTGTCTGCTTTGTCGATACGCATAAATAGGAAAACATTACGAGATATTCCTACTTGTGGCGCGGCGATACCTACACCTGACTCAGCTGCCATTGTTGCTTTTAATCTTGATATGAGAAGATCTAGGAGTCTTTTATCTTTTACGAAATCAATATTTTTACAGGCTGTTCTTAGGACTTTATTATCTTTAGATTCTGTAACTTGGAGTACTCGGAATGGTATGTTTTCTGCTTCACTTTGTATAAGGACTCTTTCGTAAGCGGTCATTTTTTGGACTATTTTACAAGATGTGATGGAAAAGATGATAAAGGGTATGATTATGATACGAAACATATTACTTTCAATTTTTAGAATCTGTTTGATTAATTTATTATTGACAAGATATACATTTTTTTTCTTGGAAAAATCTGATTTCTTCAAAATCTAGTTGCTCGACAGGAGATCTCTGTATTGTCATGTTGCAAAGATAAGAATTTTATAGTTTTACGAAGATGTATTTTTTTCTCAAAACATGAAGTTGAAAGTCATTCGTTACTTTCACCATTTTGGTAAAACTAACTAAAATTTATCATGATTCAATAATATTACTATCTTCGCATTACGAAAAAATGATGAGCAAATGATGCAGTCCGCCGAAACAAGAAATTTATTATACACCCAAATTGAAACTATTCATCATCATGAAAGCTGGACACTTGCCCAAAAAAATAAAGCGCTTTTTGAAGTATTTACCCTTATTTTGGAAGAAGCAACTAAGGAAGAAAGGTTGAATTTCACGACCCTGTTTTCAAGACTAGCTTATGTCGGGGCCAAATTTCAATTGACTGGCACTACCTTACATCATAGCCACATGTTCAGAAAAGCGGTGGAACAATCCAAAATAGACAAAGAGAAAGAAGGGCTTTATTTTCAGTTGGGCGCTTACATTTGTGAATCTTTGCTTAATGAAATTTTTAAAACAAAAGTAAGTCATCAGTATGCACTAAGCCAGGAAGCTACACAATATTTTGTAGGAGATCAAAAGAAAATGATTGGTTTTAAACCTGTTGTGGAAGCTGTTCTTTATGAAGTAGACGCGGATAAAAAGCATTTGCATTTTTACGATGAAGAAGATCCTGCAAATGAAAAAACAGCAATCTACGACGTCCATGACAAAAATGAACAATTTAATCAAAACATAGAATCTCTTCGCAAAACATTTTCCCTTCCGATTCACATCAATTTGATAGATGTGGAAATTCGTGAAGATGGCATTTATGTACCCACTGCAATCATCATTCAACCTGATCATATGGTGGATGTGACTGCTATTGCTGAATGTTTTAAAGATTATGGTTCAGAGCCTTTTTTATATCTGATTTCTAAATATAAACCTGCTGAATCGACACCTTCTTTGCTCATAGGAAATCTTGTCAATTTTATGTTGGATGAGCTAGTCTCAGATCCTAGGGTAGAATTTAAGACTTTGCTTATGCAAATGTTCCACACCAATCCGTTGGGATTTGCGATTCTAGATGATCACGCTATAAAAGATTTGATGGACAAAATAAAAGGGCATTTTAGAAATCTGCAGTTTGTGGTGCTACAAGAGTTCAAGACTTTTGAGATAAATCGAGAGACTATTTTCTTAGAACCTTCTTTTTATTCAAGAGATTTTGGTATCCAAGGCCGTCTAGATTTACTTCATCAAAAAAAGGATAAAATTACCTATGATATCATAGAATTAAAAAGTGGAAGTACATTCAAACCCAATGTGTATGGTATCAACGCTAGTCATTACATTCAGACCTTGTTGTACGATCTGATGATAAAATCCACTTTTCAGACTAGAGCTAGATCAGTTAATTATATTTTGTATTCTAAAGAGTCCGACAAACCATTACGTTTTGCGCCGCCCGTGAGAAATCAGCAATATGAAGCAATGAAACTACGTAATGACCTTCTTGCCATCGATCAAAAAGTGAAGCAATGTGATGTAGATAATGCTATTTTGCAATACATAAAACCACAGAATTTTCCTAAACTAAAAGGATTTAATATTAAAGATATTGAGAATTTTTATAATGTATATACCACTTTAAGTCCAATAGATAAATCATATTTTGATCATTATTCTGCATTCATAGCAAGAGAGCAGTCATTGGCCAAAACAGGTGAACATGGCATCAATAAGTCTAACGGATATGCTGCCTTATGGCTTGAGAATAGTGATGAAAAAAAGGAACGATTTGCACTGCTTTCTGGCTTGACCATCATCGATAATAAATCATATGAAGAAGATGCCATCATTACTTTTGGTAGAAATGTGGAAGATATTAATCTGGTGAATTTTAGGATAGGAGATATTACCGTACTTTATCCTGTGGAAGCTGGTAGGGTACGTCCTGTATTGAGTAATCAAATATTCAAATGTACGATCACTGATATGACCAATGAAACAGTGACTGTCAGGTTAAGAAGTAAACAATACAATCAAACCCTATTTTCGACAGATAAAAAATGGTCACTCGAGCAAGATAGCCTTGATAGTGGGTTTAATACCATGTATAAAAGTTTGTTTACTTGGGCAGCTTCGCCTCTGGAATATAGAGCGTTAATATTGGGTATGAAGCAACCACGATTTAAAGAATCGGCAAATGATATCTTATTTGATGATGATGTTACACCAGCACAAGCAACTATTTTGAATCGTATTATTGCTGCCAAAGACTATTTTTTGCTTTGGGGACCACCAGGAACAGGAAAGACTTCGGTGATGTTAAAAAATCTGGTCAAACATCTTCATCAGCATACACGTGAAAATATTTTATTGCTAGCTTATACTAATCGAGCTGTGGACGAAATATGTGAAGCTGTAATGTCTATAGATACAGATTTTAAGGATAAGTTTTTACGACTTGGAAGTAGGTTAAGTACCGATGAAAGGTATGAAAATAACCTACTCGATCAGGTGATTAAAAAATGTTCTTCAAGACAGGAAATCATCGAGCTTTTGATGTCGAGGCGGATTTATATTTCTACAGTTTCTAGTGTGGTCAATAGGGTAGAGTTGTTCCATTTGAAGGATTTTGATACGGTCATCATTGACGAAGCTTCTCAGATTTTAGAACCAATGTTGGTGGGATTATTATCGAAATTCAAACGATTTATTTTTATAGGTGATCATAAACAATTGCCAGCTGTGGTCATTCAACCTGGCTATCAGAGCAAAATTAATAATGAAATACTGAATGAAGCTGGTTTTAAAGATACCAGGACGTCACTTTTTGAACGACTTTATTTTCAAATTCAGCAACAAGGTTGGCAAGATGCGATCGGTATTCTACAAGAACAAGGAAGGCTAAATGAAGCATTGATGCAATTTCCTAATCAATATTTTTATGAAGAAAAACTAAGATTATTGCCAGGTTTACAAAGACTTTCTAAGAAATCTTTTTTTGATGAAAGTAACGCTTCCTTAGACTTTTTGGCACATCAAAGAACTATTTATATTGATACACCTGCGGACACAGAACTCAACTGGAAAACCAATGTTTTTGAAGCTGAAGCCACTGTTGATGTCATTCAAAACATCATTGAACTTTATTACATCAATAACAAAACTATTACAGCGGAATCTATAGGAGTCATCACACCTTACCGAGCTCAGATAGCAAGAATTAGGCAGTGTATGCAAAGATTGCCAGCTGATATTTCAGAAAAAATCACAGTAGATACAGTAGAAAGATATCAAGGTGGTGCGAGAGATATAATATTGATTTCTTTTTGTGTCAATCGACTTAGTCAGTTAGATACGCTTGTTTCTCCTTCGCTTGATGGCATCGATAGGAAACTAAATGTGGCATTGACTAGAGCGAGAGAGCACATTATTCTCATTGGCAATCGTGCATTGTTGTCTCGAAATGAAGTATATGCAAAGCTGCTAGAGAGTTATCAAGAATATCGGCTGTCAGAATAAAAGCGTCAGGTTAATCCTTTTTCGTGGGATGTCGATACCAATGACTTTTACCATTAATTCTTGTCCTAAATGAAGTACTTCTGATGGATTTTGGATATACTTTTTGGTAATTTGTGAGATGTGCAGCAATCCATCTTGCTTGACGCCAATATCCACAAACGCACCAAAATTTGTCATATTGGTCACCAGTCCTGGTACTACCATTCCTTCATAGACGTCATTCATGGTCTTCAGTTTATCATCAAATCTAAACTGTTGCGCTTCACCACGTGGATCTAATCCCGGTTTGTCGAGTTCTTTCATGATATCCATCAATGTAGGTAGCCCTATGTTTTCCGTGACATATTCTTGAAGATTTATTTGTTTTCGTGCATCAGTATTATCAATAAATTGCGCTAAGGTCAGGCCACTTTTTTTAGCCATTTTCTCTACAATGCCATATGATTCTGGATGAACACCAGTATTGTCTAGTAGATTTGCACCTTCACGAATTCTCAAAAAACCAGCACTTTGTTCGTAAGCTTTATCACCCAATCTTGGTACTTTTTTTAACTGAGCTATGGAATTGAAATCTCCATTAGTCCTTCTATATTCTACGACGTTTTTTGCTATGGAAGGTCCCATGCCAGCGATATATGTCAAGATGTGACGAGAAGCCGTGTTGAGATTGACACCAACACGATTGACACAACTAGAGACGGTCATATCTAGATTTTCTTTAAGTTTGCCTTGGTGCACATCATGTTGATATTGGCCAACGCCTATGGATTTTGCATCGATTTTGACAAGTTCGGCGAGTGGATCCATCAGCCTTCTACCGATAGAAATTGCTCCCCTGATGGTAAGGTCCATCTCTGGAAATTCTTCACGAGCTACGTCAGAAGCAGAGTAAATGGATGCGCCGCTTTCATTGACCATATAAATATCTACTTTTCTATCAAAAGTGATTTCTTGCAGGATCGATTGGGTTTCTCGTGATGCAGTACCATTACCTATACCTATTGCTTGGATTTGATATTTATATACAAGGTTTTTGATCATCTCTTTTGCATCTCCAACTTGATTTTGTGGTGGATGCGGAAATATGGTTTTATATTCTTTAAAATCACCATTACTATCTAGGCACACGACTTTACAACCAGTCCTAAATCCAGGATCAACAGCCAATACTGCCTTCTGACCGAGCGGTGGTGCGAGTAATAGTTGTCTTAAATTTTCACCAAATACCTTGATGGCTTCATCATCTGCTTTTTCTTTAAATTCATTTTTGATTTGTGTTTCGATAGCATGGTAGATGAGTCGTTTATAGCTATCCGCCACAGCATCTGCGATGATATCTGCTTCAACACCATTTGATCTGATAAACTTTCGATCTATCATGGTGAGTATTCTATCATCATCAACACTGATACCTACTTTGAGCAGACCTTCATTTTCTCCACGCATCATAGCTAAGTATCTGTGCGAAGGACATTTGTGCAATGCTTCCTGAAATTCAAAATAATCCATAAATTTTTCTGCTTCATCTTTTTTCTTAGGTACCACTTTTGACATGATGATACCGAATTTACGGAAGTTCTGACGGATTTTGTCACGTAGGTCTTGGTCTTCGCTGATCCATTCAGCTATGATATCTTGTGCACCTTGGATCGCATCTTTTACGGTGGTAATGTTGGTATTTAGATATTTTTTCGCTGCGAGTTCAATGTCTTGGCCACGTTGGCTCATGATGATTTTTGCTAATGGTTCGAGTCCATTTTCTCTAGCTACATCAGCCTTTGTTTTTTT
>JBGSOH010000072.1:0-8598 GCA_041739205.1 Saprospiraceae bacterium | reverse complement strand
TAAAGCGTTGCAAAGAAACACTAAAGCGTTGCAAAGAAACACTAAAGCGTTGCAAAGAAACACTAAAGCGTTGCAAAGAAACACTAAAGCGTTGCAAAGAAACACTTAAGCGTTGCAAAGAAACACTTAAACGTTACAAAGAAACACTTAAGCGTCGCAAAGAAACACTTAAGCGTCGCAAAGAAACACTTAAGCGTTGCAAAGAAACACTTAAGCGTTACAAAGAAACACTTAAGGTGAGAGTGTAGGAAATAATGTGTAAACTCAATAGAGGAGGGTGTGTAGAATACTTTGTGTAAACGCCCTATAGAATTTGTCTATTTTATCTAAATGCTTAAAATGTTTGTATGAGTTGCAAACTAAAGACCATTTTTTGGTATCAAAACTCTAAATTTAAAATAATGTCAAAGGTTATAGATTTTACAAATAATGATCCGAATCTACTAGATGAGATGGATGTAGTGACAGAAAGTCAGATATCTTTTAACATGTTATCAACTGCTTTAAATTTTCTGAACAACTGCCTGATATGTTGTGAAATCTCTCGATTCTAAATCATCTTTTCATGTCATATAATAAATGGAACCATCACTGAATTTATCGAAAAAATAAACACAATTTTCATCAAGCATTCTCTATCACTTCCTTCAGTTTCTCTAAGGCCAAAGGATAATTTTCGTCAAACCATGTGGCATGGTCATCTGTCACATCTACTTCTACAGTGATTTTAGTGGTATCTCCATCGGATTGGTAGGTGTAATTTTCTTGTCCACCTGCCCAACTTTCTACTTGTGATCCTTCGGTGATTTCTACATCATCTTCGAAAAGTCCGTAGTGCTCGATCGATACATATTCATTCGGGATATGTTCTGCAATTCTTGATACCATACCGCTTCTTTTGCCATTTTCTCCTACACCTACAAATTTAATTTTACTTCCTTTTTCCCACGATCCATCGTATGTCGATGTTGGGTTGAAGACAGCTGTCCACTGCTCATATGTTCTTACATCCGATAGACCGAGCATAATGTCGGCACATTTTTCTTTGGGAGCTGACACACTCACTTGATATACTTTTCTGATCATTATTTTGACGATTTAAGTGTAAAATGAATTACGAAATTAGTTGATTTTCTGAATATTTTGATGTTTTACCATATTATTTTTCTGGAATACAATAAGAATAAATCTTAATTATCTGATCATCATCATCAAATTCATACCATTCACTCGCTGAGATCAACGACACTCTTTTGCCATCTCTCAAAAACTCACCAGTTCCATTTACCACCACTAGATTTCCTTCCGTGATGACGTGGTGTGTAACAAAGTTGGTTGTTACAGATTCAAAATAATCAGCTACTTCTTCGCATCTTTTTATTACAGCTTGTTTGCCGATAAATTCATTTTCTCCTACGACATTCCAAAGTACATTTTCATGTAAATACGAGTAAGTTTCATCAAATTTGCCATCTGAAAAAGCACACGCTAAACGTTTTCTAAGGTTATTATTTATCATGGTGCGTTTGAATTAATCTATAAGTTTTACAAAGCATTTCACATCTGTTTCATTATAATACCATTCTACACAATATCCTTCTTTATCTAAATCTGGATCTCTGCATAACTCTTTGAAAAGCTGGCCCAATTGGGGGATTTTGTCCATAAAATTTTTAATAACTTTACCACGATATTTTCCCTTTTTAAGGGTAATATTTTCTAGACTTGGAAATGATTCTCCATCCAATATTTCAGCACCAGCTAAATATACAATCTCTTTTTCATCATTCATCCATGAGAAACTCATAAATTTCCTATCGGTCGAGAAAGGAATAATGGCATGCAGTATTTCAAAAGCTTCTGCTACACCTTCAGGAAAGCGACTAGCTCTTTTGCAAGCGATCACAATATCATTTTCAAATAAATATTCATCCATCATTTAGATTGTTTTAAATCAAATTTAATATTTGTACAAGAGAATTTTCTTCCTTGTTCATTGAAATGCAAAAGTACTTGAATATATTATAATGTATCGGGTGTAATTTAGCCATTTTCAGGGTTGTTTAAAACAAGGATATATGTTTAAGTTTGTTTTCTGTTGATTTATCAAAACTGGATTATTGATTTATAAATTAACTTTGAATAACTTTGAAAAGGCTTTTATTCCTAAAAAAATATACTTTGGAAGGAATTTGAAAACCAATGATTAAAGTATTATCTTTGAAACTAAAATAAAATCCATGGAGCGAGCCACCCAAATAATAGATTTTAATCAAGATTTTTAGATAATGTCAAACTTCATGATATTGTTGTTCCGACTCGTAAAAGTAAAAGTGATAACCCAAGATTCAAATATCCAGAATTAACAAGATATTGGATTAAGGTTTTTGGTAATTAATAACAACTTAAAAAATGAAAATACTAAACCCCAAAGTAGATCTTTTCATAGCCGATGGATGCGGAAGATGTGACTATTATGCCACCGACAAGTGTAAAGTAAGAACTTGGCAAATGGAATTGCAGCACCTTAAGCAAATCATGCTTGAAACTGATCTTACAGAAGAAGTCAAATGGGGCGTACCTGTATATACGCATCAAGGGAAAAACATTGTTATCATAAGTGCTTTAAAAGATTGTGTAATGTTTGGTTTTTTTAAAGGTGTATTGCTCTCTGATCCTAAAAAGGTATTAGAACAACAAGGGCCAAGTGTACAATCTGCTCGAATCATCAGATTTACATCTGTTGATCAAGTCATAAATTTATCTGATACCATTAAAGAATATGTAAAAGAAGCGGTGGTAATCGAAGAGAGTGGGGCAAAAGTCGAGTTTAAAAAAGACCTAGAACCTGTACCTGATGAATTAAACGAAAAATTTGAAGAGTTGCCTACTCTAAAAGATGCATTTTATGCGCTTACACCCGGAAAACAGAGAGGATACATTATCCATTTTTCACAACCCAAACAACCACAATCTCGAATTAGCAGAATAGAAAAATGTATTGACAAAATCATGAATGGCGAAGGATTTCATGATGCGTATAAGAAGAAGTAGGAATTTAATAATGTTAAATAAAAATTAAATCCATATGTTTTACATAACTGTATAGTATGTTATAGGAAAGTGGAATTGGACAACTGTAACTCCTATATTGAACGGAAGTTTCTAGATTTATTTGCATTATTTAACTGTTTAATGTTATGTGGACTTTTCAAAAGTAAGGGTTTTTTTAATAATGTGCTTGGCTTTAACAATACTTTAATTGTGATCCTAACTTACTACATAATCTATTAAAACTAATACTTTTCTAAAAGAAATATGTTTCAAGGTTTAAAAAATCAATAATGGAATCTAAGTGATACAATAGTGATTTTAATTAACTTATCATCAATGTGATATACAATTCTATGTTCAGAATTAATTCTTCTACTCCAATAACCAGAAATGTCCCTCTTTAATAACTCAGGCTTTCCAATTGCAGTTCTTGGGCTTTTATCTATTTCGCTTATTAATCTTTGAATTCGCGACAATATAGATTTGTTATTCGAACTTATCCAAAAATCTAAATGTGTTTGTGCATCCTTTGTTATTTCCCAACCATAATTCATATTTTTGGAAATACAAATTGATGCGTCTCTCCTTTTTTCAATTGCTCAATACTTTTAGTTAAGCTATTTTTATTGTTTTCAGTACTTAAAAGGTAATCAGTTTCGTCTCTAAGTTTACCATGAGGTACATTTAATTCTTCCAATAAAGACAAAATAATTTTTCTGCTATTTTTGTCTGGGTTGATGATAATTGCGGACATAATTTTAACTTTTAGAATATTTTAAGCTTTAAAAAAACAAACAAAACGGACAATCAATAAGTTCACTCTACAACCCACAAGCACATCTCACACCCATAAATCCATTGGTCTCCTGATGGAAAGGGTAGGCGAGTCCACTACCATCTAGCTCCCAATAGAATTTGGTTCTTTTTTTGGTTGTATTACCTATTTCATCCATGGTATTGGTATCATAGAGACGACCATTGATCATAGTGTAAATCACATTTTCTGTTTTGCGGATGTCTTGCATCGGATTGCCATCTATGACGATGAGATCGGCGAGTTTTCCTGCTTTGAGTGTGCCTATTTGCTTCTCCATACCCAATAGTTCTGCACCATTTACTGTGGCACTTTTTAACGCTTGATAGTTGGACATACCACCTTGTTGAAGCATCCATAATTCCCAATGTGCACCTAGTCCTTGTAACTGACCATGCGCTCCGAGATTGATATTAACGCCTGCATCTGCCAATTTTTTACAAGACTTTGATGTCAAGATATGGCCATTTTCATACTCTTCTTGTGGCACCATTGTTCTATGTCTTGAGCGAGCGTCCAAAATAGATCTTGGCATGAATTTCAATAGCTTTTCTTTTTTCCACACTTCCGTATTTTGGTACCAATAATATTCACCAGTAAGACCACCATAATTCACGATGAGTGTAGGAGTATTGCTTGTTTTGGTATTGGACCAGAAATTGACGACGTCTTTGTACAATGGCGCTACGGGGATATTGTGCTCTACACTTGTGTGTCCGTCAGCGACCATGCTCATGTTGTGGTAGAAAAACGAACCACCTTCGGGTACAACTCTGATACCTAGTTGGCGAGCCGCTTCTATGACTTGTTGACGTTGTTCGCGTCTTGGTTGGTTGTAAGATTTTACAGAAAAAGCTCCGTATGCTTTGGTTCTTCTGAGTGCTGATTTAGCATCTTCGAGACTATTGATTTCGGCTTTGAAGTCGCCATCTGCACCATATAAGATGGTACCTGTGGAGAAGATTCTTGGACCTGTGAGTACACCAGCTTTGACCATCTCTGACTGTGCAAATGTGATCTCACTATTGACGGATGGATCGTGTGTGGTTGTCACACCATAAGCCAAATTGGCAAAGTATTCCCAGT
Organism: Saprospiraceae bacterium; assembly: GCA_041739205.1. Classification (GTDB taxonomy): domain Bacteria; phylum Bacteroidota; class Bacteroidia; order Chitinophagales; family Saprospiraceae; genus OLB9. The sequence continues at coordinate 3,644 of JBGSOH010000072.1, read as the reverse complement.
GTTTTTGTGGACTGATGCCATCTCTGAATGCACCAAGATGCGCATGCACATCTATCAATCCTGGCATGATGGTTTTGCCTTTGACATCTATGATTTTGGTGTTGTTATCCAGTTTTACACCAGAAGCAGGACCCACATATTTGATAATGTTTTCTTCTACAAGGACGATACCATTTTTGATGACTTTATCATTTTCCATGGTGATGATATTGGCATTTTTGAAGGCGATTTTTCCTTTTGGTTTGTCAGTTTTGATGGTCAAACTAATTTTTGTTCCTACAGTATCTATAGGTGGGATCGAGTCAAGCGCACCTTCTAGAAATAGGAATCTTCTATTCAAACTTTCTGTAAAATATTCGTTCCCAAGTGTCCAATGCAAACTTCTGCTATCAGCCGACCAATGTAGATTGATACCTGCATCACGTGCTACTTGTGCAACAGGAACAGCTTTGGTTTTAGCGGATAGTCCGATAGGTTGACCAGTTTTTGGCATCGGAGCGATATATACTTTGTACAATTCTGTAAAAGCTACCCATTTATTATCAGGACTTGGGACAAAATTGGTGGTGTAACTTGTATTAAAAACAACTTCAGTCTTTTTGGTTTTGAAACTATATTTTTTGAATGCTTTGGCGATAGAACCGAACAAAAATCCACCTGTGGTAAAAAATATTTCAAATCCATCTGCTGAGAACATTGGTTTTTCTCCTTCTTGAGTGATTAATTCGGCATTTTCACCATTTATATCTGCTATATAAATTCCAGAATTGGTATTGTATTGATAGCCTTGATGACCATTGCCACCTTCTTTGCGATAGACGATTTGCTTGCCATCGGGAGAGAAAGATGGCGTACGATAGATGGCAGGATCTTTGGTGACGACCTTTGATTTTTTAGTAGTTAGATTATATATTTGTATTTTTCCTAGGCTTTCATCATTCCACGTGACATAGACGATTTGATCCCCTTTTGCATTAAATTGTGGCTCAGCTTCGAAGTCCGTTCCTGAAGTCAATCTTTCTGGCGTTTTGCCATTCTGAGAAACGTACAAACTTCCCAATGCACTGAATACTAGTTTATTACCATCAGGTGAAGTGATTGCATTTCTAAGTACTTTCACATCAAATGCTTCTTCATATGCTTTGTTTTCAAACTGAACGGTTTCCATCAGTTTGTGTTTAGCATTGACAGTAAATGGGATGTCCGTAGCTTTTTTATCAGCAATATTGATCTTTACGATTTTACCTTTTGCCCAGATGACGATCTCTTTATCATCCGGCATCCAATCAAAGCCTGTGTATATACCAAAAACTGTCCAAGCTTCTTGTTGGTCTTTGCTGAGTCCTTCATAAATTGCCCATTCTTTTCCTGTCGAAATTTCATAAATGTACAACACTGATTTTTCTCGAACACGTCGTACATAAGCAATTTTATCACCTTTATTTGATATTTGCGGACGGCATGCGCCACCAGGCCCACCAGTAACTCTTTTTGTTTCGCCTGTCTCCATGTTGTAACTATTGATCACAAAAATCTCGCTGTTGGGATCTTTATTGTATTGAAAATAGCCACCAGGATACACATCTTCACTGTAGTAAAGCAACTTCCCATCTGGAGAAATCGTCGGTTCATTGACATCTTGCTGATCATTTTTTCTTTTGGTCAGTTGTATGCCTTCGCCACCTGAGATATGGTACATCCACATTTCGCCCGCGCCAAGCGATCTGCCTGAAGTAAAATGTTTTCTAGCTATAATGTATTGACCATCAGGCATCCATATGGCATTGTTGAGCAATCTGAAACTTTCTTTGGTTATTTGTTTTACATTTTTTCCATCTGCATCCATGTGAAATATATTGTCTCCACCTGCAGAGTCACTCGTAAACAATATTTTCTTTCCATCAGGACTCCATCTAGGCTGTACTTCCCATGCTAAACCTGTACGAATAGCCGTTGCAGTGCCGCCTGATATCGACATTGTGTAAATATCTCCTAGCATATCGAATACGACCGTACTTCCATCAGGGCTTACATCGAGATTCATCCACGTACTTTCACTAGTAGTAAAAGATACTTCTTTTGAGTTGCCAGGAGGATTATTAACATCCCATTTAGGCTTGTCTTGAGCAGAAAGATGGATGGAAATGAATAGAGTAGCGATGACAAAAATATACTTCATAAGGTTGGTTTTAAATGAATTTGGTGTAAAAATATAAAAATTTAAGTTTTAGTTGTGATTTTGTGTGGAATATCAATTTTCATAGAATTATTTTAAAAGATCAACCATCAAGCTTATTTTTATGTTTATGTTTTGATTGTCAATAATGGCTGTTTGTAAAGTTATTTCGCCTACTATATAAATCAAGACTTAAAATGAAAATTCAAAATTTGATCCTTTCCAGTTTATTTATGTGTATAAATACAATTAGTTTAACCGGACAGAGTCTCACATCGGTAAAAGAACTTGAAGAAAAGTGGAAAAACTCTTTGGAGTACACCATGGAGATAGCCGAATTAATGCCAGATTCTTTGTATGGTTTTAAACCAACCGATGAAGAAATGAGTTTTGGCGAACAATTATTGCATATGGGGGAAAATATGACTTGGCTTTCGCAAGTTTATATGATGAATGATACTACTTTTAAAAAGGAAAACAAGGAACAACCATTTTTAGCATTAGACATCAAAAAAGAAATAGAAGATGCTTATGCTTTAGCAATGATAGCTCATAAGGAGATGGACATCAATAAATTAAATGATAAAATGGATTTTTTTGCTGGTCCGAAAACCGTCAGACAAATAATCCATTTAATGCACGATCATGCTACGCACCATCGTGGACAATTGATTGTATATTTGCGATTGAATGGCATCAAACCACCAAAATATAGAGGTTGGTAATCAAATAATAATTTCTACTATTCTCCAATATTTACACTTATCAATACAGGCAAATGGTCCGAAATGTGTTTGCTGTTTGGCAATTTGTCATCTAGATGAACATAAGCATGCACTTTTACTTTTTTAGTAAAAAAATAGTCAATTCTTTTGTCAACAATTTCCTGAGTAAACCCATTAAAAGTTCCCAAAGGTCCAAATAATGGTTTCTTTGAAATGGTCAATGCGTCTGTTAAATACTCGGTAATCGTCTGAATAGGAGTATCTTGTGGTTCCACATTAAAGTCGCCCATGAGTATTATAGGTAGATTCTCACGATTGAATATCTTTATTTGTTCCGTGATGAGTTTGGCAGAGTTTATTCTTGCTTGCACACCTATATGATCAAAGTGTGTGTTAAAAACCCAAAAACGACTTTGAAGTTTTTTGTTTTTGAGAAGCACATAGGTACATACTCTAGGAAAGGCTGCATCCCAACTTTTACCTGGTTTTTCGGGTGATTCTGATAGCCAGAAAGTACCTGATTGAATAGCTTCATATTTGGTGCTGTCGTAGAAAATTGGACTAAATTCGCCTTTTTGCAAACCATCGTCTCTTCCTGCGCCGACGTAAGTAAAATCAGTCAAACTCGAATCAATATATGCGCACTGATGCAACAAAGCTTCTTGTAGACCGAAAATAGATACATCATAATGACGCAATTGCTTGACCATGTATTCTTTACGATCATTCCAATTATTGACTTT
>JBGSOH010000071.1:0-12103 GCA_041739205.1 Saprospiraceae bacterium | reverse complement strand
GACTGTGGAATGTTTTGAGATAGGCATTCGGATCATACAGATGCTCCAAAACATGCCATAAAGTGATATAACCGAATTTTTGAGTGATACTTCCATTCTTAAGATATTCAGGACTATTTACATCTAGGCCAAATTGTTTTTTGCTAAATTCTGTTGCCTTTTCATCGATTTCTATACCAAATGTGGCGTATCCTTTTAGTTTCATGAAGTTTAAGAAATAACCTGTCCCACTTCCTACATCAAGTAGATTTTTATTTGACCCAAGAGAATTTACAAGTTTATATTTTCTGCCGAGCATAATATCCCTGACTAAATGGTAAAGTCTAGATACTAAACCTTTTGATGTATTTGAATGAGAAATGTAATCTTCACTTTGATAATATCTACCACTTTCTGATTCTTCAGGTGCATGTTGAGTAAATAGAAAACCACATTCCATACATTTATGAAGTTCAAAAGTTTCTTTCGTAATGGAATGATCCTTTATTTGGGTTACAGCTTGGATTGCTGATGAATTACAGACTTGACAGTTTTTTAATATGATCGATGCCATGAAAAGCTATTTTTTTGAATGGCGCAAAGATATGATAATATTTATATCAATTTCTATAGTTAATATGTCTGCTTGCTAATGATGGTAGCATTTTTGTTAAAAAATATTCAATTAGCAGTTCTATGTATATCTAAAAAGTTTTACCAATTAGAATTATTTTAACATTATTTTATAAAAGTATCATTCATATCCAACCTTTCATATTTTCATTACGTCATTACTTTATGGTCTCCTTTGTATTAAGTTTCAAAGGTATATTGGAGCTAAATTAGAATGCACAAATTAGAAAATTTTAATAATGTAAAAAGTAACTTGCTTTTGTAACTTTTAGTAAAACTTTAACGTTATGAGTGTAGATTTGTACATACAAATTAAATTATCTTTGTGATAAATATAGATTGGTAATTTTGTTTTTAAATACCATTTTATAAATTATTTAAATCTTGTAATAATTGTTAATATGAAAAGTAAAGTAAACACAAAACACGCATTTATTGCACTTCTTGTTGTGAGTATATATTGTGCATTTTACTTGCAGTATCAAACTAACGTACAGACATCAGTTTCTGCTGATATTCAGTTTGTGGAATCGTCAATGAAAGAAGGTACATATCTACCTGATGTTAAAATTGTAAAAGAGATATTAAAAAATATTTTTAATATTGTCAAAGCTTAGATCTTTCTGATCGAGCTTTCTGAATGGTTACAAGCTATTTTTTTTGGTGTGCAACTATATTTTTCTGAGATCAAATGAAATGAAAAAACAGCAATTTGTGTCTCCTTGAAGTTAAAAACTGTTAAAATTTTATTAAAATAGTACGTTTTTTTAAGAATTGACAACAATCTGTTTGACAGATTCATTACTTTTGTTGACCAAGACAAAGTGGAGAGTATTTATTATTTTATATTTATGAATCTGAGAATTTTTCTTTTAGGCCTTTCTTTTTTTTACTTATCACCTATGATAGGGCAAAACAAAATTAAATGGACTTCATGGGATCTAGCTCAAGAAAAGATCCAAAAGTCCAATAAAAAATTTATTATATACTTTTATTATGATGGATGTAAATGGTGCAGGTTTATGGAAGAAAACACTTTTGCAAACGATCAATTAGCAAGATTTGTAAATCAAAACTTCTACACATTTAGAATAAATGCTGAATCTACTGAAAAAATTACGCTTAACAACAAATCATACTCTTCAGTCCGTGTAGGTAAGTATGATTTTCACGAATTAGCAGTTGATCTTCTTAATGGATATATGTCATTTCCAGCTGTAGCCTTTATGGACGAAAAATTTACCAAAATTCAGTCATACGATGGCTTTATAGAACTAGAGGATTTTGAAATGTTACTTGCTTTTTATGCAGGAGATCATTACAAAAATACTAGGTGGAAGCGATATGAAAACAATTATTGTAAAGAAAGTCATTTTAATTCTCTCGTCAAGGATAGAAAATAGAGTCTAACTTTTGGTTCAGTTTATCTTTATTTAGGAATCGTTTAAAATGATTCTTAAAATTAATTGTTTCAAAATTATTAAATTACTACTTTTGGGCTTTTAATAATTGCCATCATTTCACATTAATCAATCTTAAAATGAACAAATTTTTGCCATTTTTAATCGCTATTTCTGTTATAGCTTGTAAAGAAAAAGAAATGCCTAAAATCGCTCAAGACGCCTTACAATATCCAGAAACTAGAAAAGATACCACACAAAATACTTTTTTTGATACAACAATAATCGATCAGTATAGATGGCTCGAAGATGACCTGTCTACCGAGACAAATGCTTGGGTAGATGCTCAAAACAAAGTCACATTTGATTATTTAGACAAAATTCCTTTTAGAGCAGATTATAAATCTAGATTAGAGAAACTGTGGAATTATGAGAAATACGGGGCACCTTTTAAAGAAGGAAAATATACGTATTTTTACAAAAACGATGGTCTCCAAAATCAATTTGTGCTTTGGCGAAATAATGGGGAAAAAGATGCTGAAATATTCCTAGACCCAAATACTTTTTCAAAAGATGGTACGACTTCATTAGCAGGAATAGAATTTTCAAAAGATGGCTCTAAAGTAGCATATCAAATTTCTGAAGGAGGAAGCGACTGGAGAAAGGTCATAATAATGGATGCTGATAGCAAAAAAATACTAGAAGATACCTTGATTGATGTTAAATTCAGTGGATTATCTTGGAAAGGTAATGAAGGATTTTACTACTCAAGCTATGACAAGCCAAAAGGTAGCGAACTTTCAGCAAAAACAGATCAACATAAATTATATTATCATAAATTAGGCACATCGCAGAAAGATGATAAAGTCATTTTTGGGGATAAGCAAAAAAGAAGATATGTAGGTGGTTCCGTAACTGAAGATGAAAGATATTTATTTATCACAGCAGCCACTTCTACTTCAGGAAATGAGTTGTATATGATTGACCTTCAAGATAAATCTGGCAAACTTATTACTTTGGTGGATAATTTTAATAGTGATAGTTATGTTATTGAAAATGAAGGAAGTAAGCTCTTTATAGTGACAAATTTGAATGCACCTAACGAAAAAATTGTGACTACCGATGCTTCCAATCCAGTGGCAAGTACTTGGGTAGATTTTATACCAGAAACCGAGAATGTGCTTAGTGCAGGAACTGCTTGCGGTTATTTTTTTGCACACTACATGAAAGACGCTTTATCTAACATCAAACAATATGATTACACAGGTAAATTAGTTCGTGAAGTCACATTGCCTGGTTTAGGTACTGCATCTATGGGTGGTGCGAAAAAAGATGAAAAAGATGTTTATTTTTCATTTACAAATTATATCACACCGGGTAGTATTTACAAATACAATCCTGAAACTGGCGCATCAGAAGTCTACGTAACACCAAAAATCGACTTCAATCCAGAGAATTACGAATCAAAACAAGTCTTCTATACTTCAAAAGATGGTACAAAAGTGCCAATGATCATCACACATAAAAAAGGTTTAAAACTTGATGGTAATAATCCTGCCATGCTATATGGATATGGTGGATTTAATGTCAGCATCACACCTAATTTTAGTATTTCTAATGCTGTGTGGATGGAGCAAGGTGGTATTTATGCAGTTCCAAACCTGAGAGGTGGTGGAGAATATGGCAAAAAATGGCACGATGCAGGTACTCAAATGAAAAAACAAAATGTATTTGACGATTTTATTGCGGCAGCAGAATATTTGATTGCCAATAAATACACTTCAAGTGACTATCTTGCTATTGCTGGTGGTTCAAATGGTGGTTTGCTTGTAGGTGCTTGTATGACCCAGCGTCCTGACCTATTTAAAGTAGCGCTTCCTGCTGTCGGTGTACTTGATATGCTTCGTTACCACACCTTTACGGCTGGTGCAGGATGGGCTTATGATTATGGAACAGCTGAACAAAGCAAAGAAATGCTAGATTATTTATTAGGATACTCTCCTGTACACAATGTCAAAGAAACATCATATCCAGCAACGATGGTTACGACGGCGGACCATGATGATAGGGTAGTGCCAGCTCACTCATACAAGTTTATTGCAGAATTGCAAGCTAAACAACAAGGTACAAATCCTGTAGTGATACGCATAGACAAAAGTGCAGGTCATGGTGCTGGAAAACCTACTTCGAAAATCATCGAAGAAGCAGCAGATAGATACAGTTTTGCCCTATACAACATGGGTAAGTCATTTATAAAAGATATTAAAAATTAAACATATCATGTCAAAAGTTAACCAATATATTGCTGAAAATAAAACAAGATTTCTAGATGAATTGCTAGAAATGCTTCGAATTCCATCCGTAAGTGCTGATCCAAAATACAAAGCTGATGTAGCCAGAAATGCTGAAGTAGTGGCAGATAGTCTGAGAAGCGCTGGATGTGCAAAAGTTGAAATCTACCCTACAGCTGGGCATCCTATCGTATATGGTGAACATGTATTTGATACTTCATTACCTACTGTTTTGGTTTATGGTCATTACGATGTTCAGCCTGCGGACCCATTAGAATTATGGGAAAGTCCACCTTTTGAACCAGTGATCAAAAAAACAGACATTCATCCAGAAGGCGCTATTTTTGCTCGAGGTTCTTGTGATGATAAAGGACAAATGTTTATGCATGTAAAGGCATTTGAAGCCATGATTAGGACTAATGAACTCGCTTGTAATGTCAAATTTATGATCGAGGGCGAAGAAGAGATAGGTTCAAGCAATCTTGGGACCTTCTGCAGCACATATAAAGATATGCTTGCTTGTGATGTAGTCCTTATTTCTGATACGTCCGTTATTGCCAATGATATACCATCTATTACTGTGGGACTTCGTGGATTGAGTTATGTAGAAGTAGAAGTAACAGGTCCAAATAAAGACTTACACTCAGGTGTGTACGGTGGTGCTGTCGGTAATCCTGCCAATATTTTATGCGATATGATTGCTTCATTAAAAGATAGTAACAAACACATAACCATTCCAGGATTTTATGATGATGTGGTGATCGTTTCTGATGAAGAAAGAGCAGCTATGAATAAGGCACCTTTCAATCGTGATGAATACATGAAAGGATTAGGTGTCCATGATACACAAGGTGAAAAAGGATATACGATACTAGAGCAAACATCCATAAGGCCTACATTAGAAGTAAATGGTATTTGGGGTGGATATATTGGTGAAGGTGCAAAAACTGTACTCCCTTCTAAGGCATTTGCTAAAATCAGCATGAGATTAGTTCCTAACCAAAAAAGTGATGTCATTACTAAGTTGTTTAAAGATTACTTCGAAAGTATTGCACCACCTTCTGTCAAAGTGGATGTAAGGCCACATCATGGAGGTGAAGCTGCGGTGACACCATCAGATACACCAGAGTACAAAGCGGCTGCCAAAGCAATGTTAGAGACATATGGTAAAGAGCCAATTCCAGTAAGAGGTGGAGGCAGTATTCCTATCGTAGCATTGTTTGAGAAAGTATTGAATGTGAAGACTGTATTAATGGGATTTGGTTTGGATTCAGATGATATCCACTCTCCAAATGAGCATTATGGTGTGTTCAATTTTTATAAAGGCATTGAGACCATTCCACATTTTTATAAATATTACGCTGAATTGAAGAAGTAATTCAGAGAACAGCATTCAATATATAAACTATGAATTTACAAAGGAGTATATTTTTTATTGTCCTAGTATTTATTTTTTGTCTGATTTCTAATCATCATTTAAAAAATGAGTTTTGGGTTGATGAATTTTATACCCTTTTTAATTTTGTTTTAGTCCCTATTGAAACTACATTATACGACTATCATGTACCGAATAATCATATATTGTTCAGTTTAATCATTAAAGTTTACATCCTAATTATAGGTTTTTTTGACTTTAAAATTGTCATAGAAAACCCAGTAATTGCTAGGCTTCCAATGTTGCTACTTGCAATAGGCGTATTGTATCAATATTGGAAAATTACCAGTTATTTTTTTAAAAATATTAATTGGAGATACGTTTCTGTCTTGTTATTGTGCGGTAATGTTGTATTTGGAAACTTTATATTTCAATACCGGGGTTATGGTCTGAGTATGTTGTTTTTGAGTTTTGTTTTTCATTTTGTTTTGAAAGCGATTTTTGAAAAAAACAAGAATGTTCTCAATTATATTGTTATTGTACTATCAGCATTCGGAGCTTTCTATACTATTCCTTCCAATTTGTATTTTATTTTGGCAATAGCAATTTCATGTTTATTTTTTGGTTATGCAAATAAGAATAAAGTCATTAGTAAGGAGAAATTCCTAGGTATCTCATCCGTTTTGGCATTGGGTATTATTTTAGGTTTGATATCCTATTTTCCTATTTTTAATGCTGTGTTCTTTAACAAAGATGTTACAAATGTTACTCCTTTTGCTTTTATAAATTTTTATAAGATCATCAAGGTACTTTTTGATTTGTCATCTTATCACGTTTTACTCTATGTCTTTGGTATCTATAGTTTTATTGTTGTGCTGAGATCAAGACGATGGAATTTTAGTTCACTGTTTTACATACCTTTGATTGTTTGTATACTTCCTTTTATATTTAGTTTTTTACATGGTGATGAGCCACCAGTAAGGGTTTATTCTGTGATCTTGCCTTTTTATACAATATTACTGACATGGAGTTTGATGAAACTTAGCCAACAATTTAATATTGAACAAACTAAAAACCTTTTCACTATTATTCCTATTTACATTTTAGTACATTTCGTTAGTGTCGAACTTTATATCAATCACAAAACAAAATCTTTAAATCAAGAAGGTCGTGGTAAGCATGGTTTAATATTTCAATATCATAATTATCAGTTCAATCCATTGATGTTATTAGATATTTTGAGTAAAAATAATGACTTAAAGCCCGTATATTATTTTGAATTTATCGATGGTCTAGAAATGTTAATAGATAGGTATGGTTATGACATTCAAAAAAGGGAAATAAGTGACATCCAGGATAGTGAATTTTTACTCATAATAAATGATCCAAGGGTTGTAAATAAACAAACAGATGTTTTTGAAATAAATAATTTAATGCCGGATTCAAAATATTTCAAAGTATATGAAATGCGCAAAAAGTAGGACTTTTGTGTAGTTTGACAATATTCGATTTTTTTTGTTAACTTTCTTCAACTAATAACTCATGCATATTGATATCATCACGGTTGTGCCTGAATTGCTAAGGAGTCCGTTTGAACATTCTATCATGAAACGAGCAGGTGACAAGGGTTTGCTAGATATCAATGTCATCCAACTCAGAAATTTTGGACTTGGTATTCATAAACAAGTAGATGACTATCAGTTTGGTGGTGGAGCAGGTATGGTGATGATGTGTGAACCACTAGATACATGTATTACGTCATTAAAGTCAGAGCGGACTTATGACCAAGTTATCTATATGACACCTGACGGACAGACTTTTAACCAAAAAATAGCCAATAGACTTTCATGTTTTGAAAATCTTATGATCATTTGCGGTCATTATAAAGGTATTGACCAACGAATTAGAGACATGCACGTCACTATGGAGTTGTCTATAGGAGATTATGTGCTGTCAGGTGGAGAGTTGGCAGCAGCTGTAGTGGTGGACGCCATTGGGAGATTGATTCCAGGTGTGCTCAATGATGAGACAAGTGCACTGACCGATTCATTTCAGGACAATCTATTGGCACCACCCGTTTATACTAGACCGGCAGATTTCAAAGGCCATAAAGTACCAGAAATACTATTGTCAGGTCATGAAAGAAAAATAGATGAATGGAGGTACGAAGAAGCTTTAAGAATAACGACAGAAAAAAGGCCAGACTTGGTATAGGTTTAAGATTAAAACTGATTTAAATACTAAATGAAGGGTAAATGTCTAATTTTGGCTTCAAGATTTGGTCCTATTACTGTATTTTGGTAAGCTGATTTTCTATAAATATGTAAATATATCGTAATAAATATTAAAAATTCATAGTTTTGCACTTTCAAAGAATAGACCCATTGAAGATTTGTAATAGGTTTTTCTTTTTTTGATGATAAATCGAATATCACTTATTTTGTGTGATTAGTATTTTTTTATCCAATTTATCCTTGCTAAATCAATAATAAAGTTTGTCCAAATGGCGAAAAACTTACTCATAGTAGAGTCCCCGGCGAAAGCCAAAACAATAGAAAAAATTCTCGGTTCAGATTTTACCGTCAAGTCTAGTTACGGCCACATCAGAGATCTCGAGAAAGGAAATAAAGGCATTGATATAGCCAATAATTTTGAGCCTTCATACGTCGTATCGCCCGAAAAGACCAAAGTTGTCAGAGAACTGAAAGAACATGTCAAAAAGGCAACCGAAGTCTGGCTTGCAACGGACGAGGACCGAGAGGGAGAAGCTATTTCTTGGCATTTGTGCAAGGAACTTGGACTGAATGAGAAGACAACAAAACGTATTGTATTCTCTGAAATCACCAAGCCAGCCATCCAAAAAGCAGTAGCCAACCCACGTACAGTTGATATTGACTTAGTCAATGCGCAGCAAGCTCGTAGGATACTCGACAGATTGGTGGGATTTGAATTGTCAGAGGTACTTTGGAGAAAAGTAAAAAATAAATTGTCAGCGGGTAGGGTACAATCTGTGGCAGTAAAACTCATCGTGGAGCGAGAAAGAGAAATTCAAAACTTTAATTCAACACCATTTTTCAAAATCACAGCCATATTTCAAGTCGATAATGGCAGAGGTGAAAAAGTAGCACTCAAAGCGGAATATACCACTAGAATAGAAAATGTAGAAGATGCAAAATCCTTTTTAGATAAGTGTAATGGAGCAGATTTTAATATAAATAGCATTGAAAAGAAACCTCTTAAACGATTTCCGGCGCCACCTTTTACCACGTCAACTTTACAACAAGAAGCGAGTAGAAAGCTAGGGTTTTCAGTAAATAGGACGATGTCCACGGCACAACGACTGTATGAAGAAGGTCTCATTACATATATGAGAACGGATTCGTCCAATCTTAGTGAAACTGCCGTTGGAGCCATTGCAGCAGAAATAGAATCAAGTTATGGTAAAAAATATCTTCATATCAGGAAGTATAAGTCAAAATCTGCCAACGCACAAGAAGCACACGAAGCCATCAGGCCTACCTATATAGAACGTAAAAACATTGGACCAGATAAAGATCAGATGAGACTTTACGATCTTATATGGAAACGTACAATAGCAAGTCAAATGTCAGAAGCAGAAATAGAAAAAACGGTCGTTAAGATTGATATTTCTACCATGAAAGACAAACAACTCGAAGCAGTAGGTGAAGTCTTGACCTTTGACGGATTCTTAAAAGTGTATCTGGAATCTACAGATGACGATGAAGATGAAGATACAAAAGGCATGCTCCCACCATTAAAACAAGGACAAAATCTTGCCTTAGATTATATGGAGTCAGTAGAAAGTTTTACTCGTCCACCATCAAGATATACAGAAGCGAGCTTGGTCAAAAAACTTGAAGAACTCGGTATTGGAAGACCATCTACTTACGCTCCTACTATTACCAAAATCATGGAAGAAGAGCGAGGTTACGTTACTAAGGAAAGTCGTGATGGTGTGGCGCGTTCCTATAGATACATGAAACTACAAGCCGGTAGCATCAAGTCCGAAACTAAGTCCGAAATTACAGGTACGACAAAAAATTGTCTATATCCATCGGATTTAGGTATGGTAGTTGTAGATTTCTTGTCAGAACATTTTGAACTAGTCATGAATTACAGCTTTACGGCAAGGGTAGAAGATGAATTGGACAAAATTGCAACTGATGGTGTCGATTGGAAGGGAATGCTCAAAAATTTCTATGGTCCTTTTCATGACAATGTGGAAAAAACCATGGAAACTGCTGAAAGAGCAAAGGGGAAAAGAGAATTGGGTGTAGACGAAACATCAGGTTATTCAGTCATTGCACAGATGACAAGATTCGGACCGGTCATCCAAATAGGTGATAGAGAAGAGGTTAAAGAAGGGGAGAAGCCTAGGTATGCAAACCTTAAGCCAGGCCAGTCTCTTGAAACTATTACCTTCGAAGAAGCAATGGAATTGTTCAAGTTGCCAAGAACAATAGGAGATTATAAAGGTGAAGAAATCATAGTGAATACAGGTAGATATGGACCGTATGTAAAGGTAGGTGAATTGTTTGTAAATCTTCCACGTAACCTTGATCCAATGGCTATTTCTATAGAAGAAGCGACAACGCTTATTGATGCCAAAATGGATGAAAACGCACCTATTGGGCAATATAAAAACCTACCTATTACCAAAGGAAAAGGCAGATTCGGTCCATATGTTAAGTGGAATGATATTTTTGTTCCTATTCCAGCAAGGTATAAAATAGATACCATCACATCAGAACAAGCCATTGAAATCATTGATATAAAAGTGGAAAAAGAAGCCAATAGATATATTCAAAATTGGCCTTCTGATAAAGTATCAATTGAAAATGGAAGATGGGGACCATACATCAAATTTGGTAAAAATAACCTAAAAGTTCCAAAAGTGGATGGAGAAAAGGTGGAAGCAGAATATCTTCAAACTGTTAGTCTTGATATTGTCAAGTCTTGGATAGAAGCGGAAATTCCTGATGCATTTAAGAAAAAGGAAGTCAAAAAGAAAGAAGTAAAGAAAAAGTGAATCTAAGATTTAACGGCTTTTGAGCAAGTATTTTATTGTTATTAAAATATTAAACTTTTCTTAACTAACAATAATATATGTATTTTTGTCTTTATATCATAACAAACCAGTGAAACCATGAATATCCGTATTTTAAATGTTTTGACCTCAATATTATTATTGTCTTCAGTTATTCAGGCTCAAGTATTAGATGAAGAGACAGGCTTTATTTTTGTGAAAGCTGAGTATCTTTATGAAACAGGAAGATTTGATGAAGCTATAACTCAATATAATGCAGTGATTGTTAAAGATCCAAAATACAAAAATGCATTAATAAAAAGAGGATTGGCTAAATATGCCTTAGCTGCTTATAAAGGTGCCAAAATGGATGCAATGCAATTTATTGAAGTCAATGGTATAAGTGCTGAGTCAGCAGGCTTACTTGGTAGGTCTTTTGCAGCTATGAACGATGCAACCGCAGCTATCAATTGTTTGACAGCAGCTATATCTCTGGATGATAAAAACACAGATTTTTACGAGTGGCGTGCAGCAATTTTAGAGAATGAAGGCCAGTTATTAAAAGCATGTAAGGATTATGAGACAGCAATGAATCTAGGAAGTACTGCTGCCGAATCTAAAGCAAAAAATCTTTGTGGTATCAGTAAAAATCAATCAAATAATAAACCTAAAGTAAAGGTTATCAATCAGGAACCTGATCAACCGTCTACAGGAGAAACTCCCGTAGAAACCACAAATCCAGGTGAGATACAGAAAGAAGAAGTATTATCTGAAGGTACTCAAGAACCGACAGGTGAGGTAACTGAAAATACAGATACAACTACCATTATCGATGATTCTGAACATCCAGTAATTGATGAAAGTTTGCCTAAAGAAGATAATACAGTAAATAGTTTTGTCATAGATGAAGATTTGACAATTGAAGTTTATGGTCAAGAATTAGGTAGGAGAGAAATCTCTGAAACACCAAGTATTTTGATTCTAGCAGATGAAAATGGTAAAGTAACAGTTAATATTTGTGTTAATAAATCAGGAACAGTAACAAAGGCTGAATTTAATGGCTCAATGTCAAGTATTGCCAAAAAAAGTCTTGTTTCATTAGCTATTAGAAAAGCAAAAGAATTTGAATTTGCCCCTGGAAAATATAACTCTCAATGTGGTATTATGGTCTTCAAAATAAAGGGTAGCTAGTCTCCACAATATAATTTGTAATTGCAAATTGCTAAATATGTAAGTTAAGAGGCTGTCTAAAAAGCTAATTATAAAAAAATGATCCCCGATACAAAAGTGTCGGGGATTTTTTGTTTGTTCCCTAAAGAATATTATCTTTGGGGTGCAACACAAACAATATGGCAAAGATACAATTTAAACATCTCCC
>JBGSOH010000070.1:0-3859 GCA_041739205.1 Saprospiraceae bacterium | reverse complement strand
GGGAGATGTTTAAATTGTATCTTTGCCATATTGTTTGTGTTGCACCCCAAAGATAATATTCTTTAGGGAACAAACAAAAAATCCCCGACACTTTTGTATCGGGGATCATTTTTTTATAATTAGCTTTTTAGACAGCCTCTTCCAATAAATGAATCCCTAGTTTTGGAATACATGTAATGGAGTTGTAAACATGTTTGTAACAATTAAGGTATCCTTGAAAACAAGTTTGCAATTCCAATAACACGAATCCATAGTTTTGGAATACATGTAATGGAGTTGTAAACCTATTTACAACAATTACTTTATGATAGCAAACAAGTTTGCAATTCCAATTTTCACTCAGTCATTGATTACCCGATCTAATACGGTTTTTATCAACTTACGATAATATTTCAGTAGTTCCACATTTTTAAACATAGGTAAGATGTCATCACTTACTTGCTCAAAATTTTCGTAAAGTAATCTGTCATCATCTTCTGATAAATCAAAAAAATCTTCAAAAAGGGATGGTTCTATTTTTGCAATAGCAGCAGCTAGATAATAATTTGATTGCAAACTGAAGATGATTTTTTTGTCAGTCTTTGCTGATTTCCCATGCTTCATAAATGATGCGTATACGGACATGAATGCAAAATACACATCCACTTCATTAGGATATTTATTAATTAGTGAAACCATCTCCTTGGTATCTTCTAATTTGCATAATAGTCTCATCAATTCTATTCTTGCTCCTAGATTGTCAGACGGATTCATATGTATTATTTCTTTGTATCCTTCTATGGCATCGTCGATATATCCACCAAATTCATATGTTTTGGCGAGCAAATATTTTGCCCGCATAAATGGTCTAGTATGAGATTCTCCCCACCACATTTTTTCTTTTTGTATGCGAGTATAATCATAATCAAGATTGCGAATATCACTTGCTGCTAAAAGCAAATCGATTCTTTTTTCTAAGTCCCCTTCCCACCCAGCAATAAGAAGTTGTGCTTCTATATTATGTCTATTGGTTTTCAGTATTTTTTTTGCTTTTGCTATTCCTTCTTCTTCCGGTAGGTCATACAAAAGGGTGGCTGCGTATTCGTCATCTTCTTTGACATTAGGATTTTGTTTTCTTCTTTCTTCGGGCGATAGTGCATTGAATTTTTCAAAATATTTATTTAATTCGTCTATATCTTCAAGTTCAGGGACATCCATATCTCTATAGATATTCATAAAACTTGTATAATGATCGTCAGGTTTACAGCAATTTTCATTCAAATTTCTTATAATACTAAAATCAGGATTTACTTGAAATTCTTTTTTTAATAGTTCACACATAATCAATGCAAAACCAACCGTACTATCTATGCTGAAGGTGATGTTGTTTTCATCCATGGTGATTTGGTAAAGTTGGATCAACTCATCTTCAAGTACGCCTACCGCAATGTTTTTAATAAATCTGGACAATTCAGCTTCATGTGCAAATGGCGATGCGATATCCAAATCTATTCTGACATGGAGATTAACCGTTTTCTGCATTACTCTATGAGCTTCTTGTTCAAATTCTGCATCGAACTCATCGTCATCAAATTCATCATCATCCCCTTCTTCATTAAGCCTAAGCTCGTCTGCATCTTCATTCCAAGCTAGTGTGGATAAGTCAAATGATGTTTTTAGCATACTGACATTAAGTTTAACTGACATTTTTTTGATCTCATTTGAATTGAGTTCATAATATTCAGACAGCGGCGTCATATGATCTTCAAATTCTGGGTAACCTTCTTCCAAAATCCGATCTTTATTATATTCAATAATTAGTTGATTGGCAGCCGCAGCAAGTATTTTTATGTCACTTTTCAAAACGGTGTTACCTGCGTCTACATAGACAGACCAAAGATGAAATCCACCTTCAGACAGTTCCCAATATAAGTCAAATGCTTCCCAAAACTCAGTCATATATTTTAAGAAAATAGACTCAGGTTTTTCTGAAATGTCAGACAGATTGACTACTTTACTCATACCATTATTTTATTCTGCAAATGTAGGTATCACTGAGGAAAGGTGCAAGAAATACCTTAAAAGTTTGGAAATTTATCTGACATTTTTGCAATAGTGACGAGCTTGTGTTCAATAGAAGGTAATCATCTTAAAGTGGTGAGATTTGTAAAGATGTAGTGAGTTAATAACGGTTTGGCTTATTATTATCTGCTTAGATTTTTGAAAACAAAAACTTTTTCGCGTCGATTTCAATGATGTAAATGCCATTGGTCATAGATGATATGTCTATTGATGAACCTAATGAAGTACTAGAAATCTGGACCTTTCCAAAAATATCTTTTATAACAAAATTGTCTATGGTTTTATCTGATCTTACATGCAAAACATCCGTAGATGGATTGGGATAGATCATTGTTTTTGAAATAGTCATGGGTATGGCTATTATTTTTGAGTAACTAAATCTACCATCAAAATCTACTTGTTTTAAACGATAATAAACGGTACCATATCCTAGTGTATTATCAAAATATTGATACTGAAATGAGGTTGTCTGAGCATTTGTAGCAACTATTTTTGCAATTGGGGTAAAGAGTCGACCATCTTGACTTTTTTCTACTTCAAAAAAATGATTGTTAACCTCATGTTGTGTATGCCAAATCAAGATAATGTTGTCACTTTTTTGTACTGCTTCAAATGATAACCATTCTAATGGTAGAATGCCCAAACAAGCATTTTCTACTTGCAGTTCCGAGTTGCAACCAGTAGCATTTTGAGAGAAGGTGGGACTATTATTTTGTACTGCAATGTAGGCACATATGGAAGCTACATCACATTCTGAAAGCATTGGAGATTCAGAAATAAAAACACCACCCAAAGTAAGATGATCGATATTGTCCAATCCTGATAAACTAACTAAACTATTGTTTTGACTGAGTAATAATTGACCATTGACATTTGTCAAATTGGTCAATGCGACCAAAGATTGAAGCATTGGGTTGCCACCGATCTGAAGAAATGAACCTACTGATTGAAGACTAGTCAATCCGCTTAAATTTTCTAAACTACTATTTACACTGATATTCAAACTCTGACCTATTGTTTGGAGATCGTCCAAACCTGCTAAATCTATTAGACTACTATTCGATGTAACACTCAGATAACCTAAAATATTTGTAAGGTTTACTAGGCCGTTAAAATGGAGTAAAGAAGGATTGTTATTTATGGTGACATTACCATCTACAGTCATCAATCCACTCAATCCTGTGAAATCTTGAAGGTTTGCATTTGTAAAAACATTAAAATCTTGTATTGAGTTGAGTCCTGTTAATCCAGATAAATTGGTTAATAATAGATTATTGCTAATGACTAAATTACCACCAGTATTATGGATATTTTCTAGCCCCGTTAAATTTATTAATGCATCATTACTATTTAAGGTGATGTTGCCACTTACCGTGACCGTATTTTGTGAGTTTTGCAATAGAGTTAGAGATGAATTACCATTTAAAATGAAATCACCACCTACACTACTTATTAAGGTGACTCCTGCTAGACTAGTTAAGTTTGGATTGCTTGCTATATTAAAGTCGCCACCCACAGATGCCAAAGACGTAAAGCCGGATAAAGATGTAATCGAAGCACAGTTTAATATCCTGAAATCTAGGCCTACCATTGTCAAATTTGACAACCCTGAGATATCTGAAAGCATGTCAGCGTTATTAAAACGAAGGTTACCTGTAATACTTGTAATGGACGATAAACCATTCAGATTTGTAATGTTGTTGCTTTGAATTGTAAGATTCCCAGATATCGTTGCACAGCCAGGATAGTCTATTGGGAAATTGTCAATATTTGTTTGTGAGGAAAAGGTAATGTTCCC
>JBGSOH010000069.1:0-2911 GCA_041739205.1 Saprospiraceae bacterium | reverse complement strand
GGGAGATGTTTAAATTGTATCTTTGCCATATTGTTTGTGTTGCACCCCAAAGATAATATTCTTTAGGGAACAAACAAAAAATCCCCGACACTTTTGTATCGGGGATCATTTTTTTATAATTAGCTTTTTAGACAGCCTCTTTTTTATTACTTTTTAGGTTGCTTCTTGATTAATTGCAGCCCATATCAATTTTAGATGCAGGATCGTTATTCGGAAAACACAAGCCAGATAATACACTTTCTGGTTTATATCTGATAAGATTTGGATCTCTCAACCCATTTTTAACAAACTCTGTAAGGTCAGCAACTTCTTCATCTGTCAATCCTAACGGACGGATAAATGATGAAAGTTGAGAATCAGGTACTCTTTGGTTTTGTTTAACGCCTTTATTAAAATATTTGACTACATCTTCTAATGTTTCCATACTTCCTCCGTGGAAATATGGCCCGCTATCTCCTAAGTTGTACAATTGTGGTGTTCTGAATTTAAACATATCTTCTGCTCTTCCAGTAAAACCACCTCTTCCCATATTCCTACGGTCTGCAGGTCCTGTTTTTATACCACCATGTTCGTAAAGGTCATCTACACCGAGTGCTTCAAATTTCATCGAACCTAAATTGCGTTCAAAATGGCAAGTATTACATCCAGCTTTGCTAAAAAACAAGACGGCTCCCTTTTTTTGTTGCTCTGTCATCCCATATTTGTCACCTTTTAGCCATTTTTGGAATGGTGCTTGGTTTGTTATGACTTGTCTTAAATATGCAGTAATTGCAAAACTTGCTCCTTTTCTAGAATATCGCTCTTCTTCTGACATATCGGGGAAAGCTGCATCAAACATCTCTTTGTATCCTGCATTTTCAATAATTTCTTTGGTGTAATTCATTCTATGTGTTTTCAGACCTTCTATGTTTTGGCCTTCCAATGCTCCTAAATTTAAACTATTAATCGCCGTACCGGGATCGAATACACCCCAAAGTGCTTCCGTTCCTACATTGTGATGTTCAGAACCAAATGAGCCATTCCACATGGTGTTTTCCACGTATGCAGTATTAAGTACTGCCAATGGTCTTGCTCCTTGTGCGTCTATACTGTCATTGTGGTAAAGTGGGTATTTTAACCTTGATTCGCCTTTTACTCCGAAGCCAACACCACCATCTGCTATACCTTGCATTCTACCAGGCCTAAATCCTGATTCAGGCACATGACAACTTGCACATGTAAATGTGAATCTCTGATCTTGTCTTTTTGATTCATTAGCAAATACTGGTTCAAAAAATAATAACTTACCCAAAGCTATTTTTTCGGGAGTCAATGGATTGGATGGGGATTGAGGTATTTCTTGGAGGTTTTTTTCGTTTGGTAGAATATATCTTTCTAAATCAGGAATTAATTTGTGCAATTCCTGATCGTTATCAGTTAATTGTTCATGTTCGCAACTAACTAAAAATAAAAAACAACTAATTGTTGCCAAAGAGATTAGGGCACGGATCATATTATCGAAATTTTGAAATGTCGGATGCAAAAGTACAAAAAAAATATCCAAATAAGGATATTATCAATGAAAATTGCAATTCTAATAAATTTCTAAGAATTTAATTGAATTGAAATTTTAATCAATAAAGAACCAATATTTGTGTAAATTACTAGGTATATAAATTAAACACGCAAATTTGATACCACTAATCTAAAAATTCAGTGAAAACCATTAATATATTTGCAATATACCTGACATTCAGTGGGTTATATGGTAAACTTAAGTAATGAATGTAATAAAATTTGTTAAGATTGTCCTAAGATTGTGTTAGATGTTCGGATGGCTATTGACAAGTCATTTTAATACCCGTATTTTTATTGAAATTTTTAACCCATGATTATATTCACAATTGCCTTAATGATTCTTATCATGTTTGGAGATAAAATTCTCAAAGAGGCGTAAGAAATTAAAAAGGCTGTTACCTTCCCCCAGGGCGACAGCCTTTTTATATTTAGTGAAATTTCTATTGTGGAATGTTCTGTTCTTTTAATTCAAAAGTGAACAATTTTTACCCAATTCAAAATATTAGTTTTTATTTATAGATTGTACCATTGCTTTTACTTCGGCTTCTGTAAATTCTTTTGAATTTCCCGCCTGAAAGGTTATTTCTTTGTCACCTTGAACTACAATGATACTAAAGTCATAGTTTCGCTCACCGACATCTGATGTCTTTTCGTAGATAAATCCATTATCAAATTCTTCAATTATTTTTTTAAAACTTGGGTTGCTAGTTATTTCTTCTTTTTTAATGGATTTTAGTTTTTCAAGATTACTAGAGAATGCGTCTCCCATAAAGATTTGTACATCATATCCATTTGAATTTTTTATAGAAATATCTTCTAGTTTGCCTGCCCCTACTTTTGCCACTTTTACATCATCTGGAGCATTAATGGTATATGGCACACCATATTTCATGAGGTCTAATGTATCAGGTAATGAAGATTTGTTTCTATTTTGGCAACCGAAAATGGTTATCATAAATGTTGCGATAATATAAATAAATAGTTTGTAAGACATGACTTTGATTATGTGTAATGAATAAAAATGAACTGTAAATCTAGCGAATTAATCAATGAAATAGAACCCAAATGATGTTTAACCACCTTTTTTTGCCCAATTTTTTACTTTTTGGATAGCGATATTTAGTTGTTATTTTATTATTTTTACACATATTTTAAAATTATTTACATAATTAATATCACAAAATCAATGATATGTACAAAACTAGATTTAATATATGAGTCCACTCCGAAAAGTATTGAAATAATAAAATACAAATATAGGATAAAAAATGGACACATGTTATAAATTTGTGATATCAAAATATATATAAACAGGATGCTCAAGAAATCACCGAAAAACCAACAGTTGGATATG
>JBGSOH010000060.1:0-12388 GCA_041739205.1 Saprospiraceae bacterium | reverse complement strand
GGGAGATTGACAGCAACGGTATTGTCAGGTGCTACACAGGAATAACTACTTGCAAAACGTATTTCGTCTATAGAACCATTAGAATGGCCATCTCCAAGGTAAATAGCTGCACTTCTGATGATATTACCAATACCCGTACTCTGCGAAAAAGTAGGTGAAGGTGGGCCATCAATACCAAGTAAAGCAGGATTAATATAAAGATCCACATCCGTGTCTCCAGGTGTAAAAATAATTCTAAGCACTATGAAGGCTGTAGTACCCGATATTATTTCTACAGAAGATGAATAAATGGTATTATTAAGATTTAAAGACCATCTACGTTCACCACCCACATCTGATGAAGCGCCATAATAACCCACACCAATTTTCTGGGTAGTACAGCCCGAACACCATGCAATGTTATCATTGTGCAAATCTACACTTACCGACTGTCCGTTATTCTGATCTTTGCGAAGTAAAAAACTAACCCAAAGTGTGTCTCCTGGCTCTGTTCCTATACCTTCATTATATTGGGCCACATAATCGCTAAAGGGACCATTTTCTGATGTATTGAGTCTCCTACCTGTGGTGACATAATCTCTACCGCCACTTCCATGGATGCCTAAAGTCTGTAAACCATTAAAAGTGAGAGATCCTGCGTTGGTTTGATAACCAGGCAAAGGTATGTGCGCATTCTGAACATCCCAAGGAAGTGCCCAACCTGTTCCACCTGACAAACCATTGAGCGTCACGCCTGCACTATAATCAAATGCATCGTATGCCAAGTAAGTACACTGTCCATGAAGATACATTACTCCAAAAACCCAATACAATAATAAGGTGTTAAAAAATTTCATACGGTCAAACTTGTTAAAAATAGAACGGATTGATAATTGTTTGCCCTACTTTTTGTTGAGATTTAGGTAGAGATATTATTTATTTACAATTTCATCAGAACAAATCAATCTTATCATTTAACTTTTTAAAATATACTGACTTTTTTTCGAGTTTGACAATAAGTTATCCCATAAATTAGACCATATTTTTTAAAAAAAATAAAGCAAAAATAAGTGTTTCATCTGATGGAAAAAATGTACCTTGAAAAATATTTGGTTTCTATTTTAGGAGCATCAAAACCAAGCACTAAAAAACATAAAAACTACATTTATTACTTCTGGATAAGATATGTTCTCCCGACCTTCTCCCGACCATGTCCCGACCATGTCCCGACCATGTCCCGACGTTCCCCCGATGGAACTCCATAAGAACTCCACAGGAACTCAATAGGAACTCTACCAGAACTCCGTATAAACTACAGAGTTACAACATGTATGATCCATCACAATTCCTTCATCATTGCACGGTAAATACAAAGAACTTCCTAGCCAACCATAAAACAAAATAACATCACCAATATTTCACAATCATTTAATATCACTATATTTTATTCTGTAGATTGATGGATTTATAAGAAAATATACCAACTGTAACAAATGTTACAATCTTTATCTCTGCACACTTGTAAGTTTGTCTCATAATCATTAAAATCACAGCAAAAATGAACAACAAAAAAACAAAAATCCTCATAATAGGTGGTGGTACAGGTGGCATTATGCTATCAGCACGACTCATGAAATTAAAAGCGCCTGTAGATATAACATTGATCGAACCTTCTGATACGCATTGGTACCATCCTGCTTGGACCCTTGTAGGTGCAGGCGCTTACGATATCAAAAAAACATCCAAACCTATGGTTGACATGATACCAAA
This sequence comes from Saprospiraceae bacterium, assembly GCA_041739205.1. Classification (GTDB taxonomy): domain Bacteria; phylum Bacteroidota; class Bacteroidia; order Chitinophagales; family Saprospiraceae; genus OLB9. The sequence goes on along the minus strand of JBGSOH010000060.1, from coordinate 10,639 downwards.
AAATGTAACATGGATCAAAGATTTTGCCACAGGTTTCAAAGCTGATCAAAACATAGTTTCTACAGCTAAGAATGGCGATATTCCTTACGACTTTTTGGTAGTTTCTTCTGGTTTGGTGATGGATACTTCTTTGATTGAAGGACTTACTGAAGCACTCGGTCATGGTGTAGTATGCAGCAATTATACTGATCCTGAACATACATGGGATGTCATTAGAAATTTCAAAGGTGGGCATGCCATCTTCACACAACCTACTACGCCAATAAAATGTGGTGGTGCTCCACAAAAGATAGCCTACCTTGCGGCAGACTACTTCAGAATGCAGAATGTAGGCGAAAGAACAAAAGTAACCTTTGCAACACCTGGTTCTGTTATTTTTGGTGTCAAACCTATTGCTGATACGCTTATGAAAGTCGTTCAGAGATACAATATCGATTTCAAACCGTTTTACGCACCCATAAAAATAGACGGACCTAATCAAAAAATAACTTTTAAACATATCGGCCCAAAAGAAAACTTGTGCGTTGTAAATGAAGACGGTACTACAGATACTTCCGCTGCCTCTGACGAAATCACTATGCATTATGATATGTTGCATATTGCACCTCCACAGGCTGCACCTAAATTTATAAGAGAATCAGATCTAGTAAATGCAGCAGGATGGCTAGATGTCAATATCAACACACTCCAACATGTCAAATATCCGAATATCTTTGGCTTAGGTGATGTAGCTGCCCTTCCTACAGCTAAGACAGGTGCCGCTATCCGCAAACAAGTGCCCGTGGTGATAGCCAATATATTACAACTCATCAAAACAAATGTGTTAAGTACAAAAATTTATGAAGGGTACTCTTCTTGTCCTTTGGTAACAGGTTATGGCAAAATGGTACTTGCTGAGTTCAATTATAAAAACGAATTTACACCTGATCCTAAACTAAAACAAATGCTCATTTTTGATAGCTCGAAAGAAGATTGGAGACTTTGGATGTTAAAAAAATACGGTCTTCCATACCTTTATTGGAATAAAATGATGAAAGGCGTAGAGGTGTAAGGATTAAGGTTAAGGGTAAGGGTAAGATTGAGATTCAGCTACCCCCAATAAAAAGCATTTGATAGTCAACTGTTTTTGGTGCAAACAAGCTAAGAAACAGTTGATTATCAATATTTAAAACAAATTAGTTTAAAAACAGTCAACGTTACTCAGGCTTTGACGCCACCTTAAACCTTAAAATATTAAACCTTCGACCTTAAACAAGTCTCCCTTATTCTATAATAATCTTATAATGACTCAAAAGTCCTTCTATATTCTGTTTTGAAAATTTAGCTTTTAGAATCTTGTTGTTTTCTGGTATGATGTTAAAGTGGAATGCAGTGGCAAAATCAGCTTGTTCGAGAATGGTTTGGTCAAAAATGGCCCCAGATAAATCAGACTCAGCAAATGAAGATTTGGTAAGGTCACATTCTGAAAAATCTACTTCCTGAAGGGTGCAAGATCGGAATTGGGTATTCTTAATTTTGAGTAAATAGAAGGATGAAAAATTAAGTAGACAATGGTCAAAAGCAAATGATAAAAGAAAAGTATTACATAAATCAAATCTTAAACCTAGCATCTTGCATTCTTTAAATACAACCTGTCTAAATGCTGTACCATTTATTTTAGCATTGCTCAAGTCACAATTTTCAAAACGGCATGATGTAAAGATCGAATACGACAAATCTACTTGGCTAAATATACAATCTTTGAAAGTACAATGATCATATTCTCCGCAATGAAGGCCAGTTTCGTGGTATTGGATACCTTCAAATAATTGGTCAGAAATATTTAAACTTGGTTTCAATGTCGTCGATTTAAATGTACATAATAGATGTAAAAGTACAAAATACCAATTAAATGCATGTACCAAAATAAAGAAGTTGATATAAAACCTGATTTTTGTGCTACCTTTGTGGTCTAATATCTTTTGTCAATGCGTTTTTCCCAATATCATTTCGTAGATGAAATCAAACATAACCTAGAGAAATTGGGTTTTAAAAAACCTACTGATATTCAATACAAATGTATTCCTAACATCCTTCGTGGTGAAGATCTATTAGCCATCGCACAAACAGGAACAGGAAAAACAGCTGCTTTTGCCATTCCTATCATCCATATTTTACACAGCAAACTAAATACTAAGCGTGAAGATGGTATCAAATGTGTCGTCATGGTACCCACTCGTGAACTTGCCATCCAAATCAATGGCGTATTTCAGACCCTTGCCAAAAATACTAGGGTAAATTCATTTTCTGTTTTTGGTGGTGTAGAACAAGGTCCGCAAATTGCCAAACTAGAAAAAGGAATTGATATTCTAATAACTACACCGGGTAGAATGTTTGACCTTGTTAGTCAAGGATTTATTAAGCTTAATCGTGTAGAATTGCTCGTATTGGATGAAGCAGATCACATGTTGGAGCGTGGATTTATTAAGGATATAAAGGATTTGCTTCGTTTTCTACCACGCAAAAGACAAACATTATTCTTCTCCGCGACGCTTGATGATGAAATAAAAAACCTAGCTTACACGCTCACGCCGAATCCTATCAGAATACAAGTATCTCCCAAAGATCCCGTATCCAAAAACGTAGATCACTCTGTCATATTTGTTGATATGGATGACAAACGTTTTTTCTTAGAACGTATGGTCAATGAAAATCCTGATAGCAAAATATTAGTTTTCGTTCGTACCAAAGTAAGATGCGAGCGTGTGCAAAAAGCGATGGAAAGAGTCGGTGTAAAATCAATATTTATGCACGGTGGCAAAGAACAACAAGATCGAATGGAAACGCTCAATGCTTTCAGAAGTGGCGAAGCGATGATGCTGATCGCTACAGATGTTAGCGCAAGAGGTATAGACATACCGGATGTAGATTTTGTAGTGAATTATGACTTACCAGATCATCCTGAAGCTTATGTACACAGAGTAGGTCGAACAGGTCGTGGTACTAAAAAAGGATTTGCATATTCATTCTGCGATAAAGACGAAGTAGGACTTCTTACTGCTGTAGAAGAATACATTGGTAAAAAAGTAAAAGTCCGGTCGCTAGACAAGGATGATTACAAAGAAATCACAGATCTTACAGCAACCAAAAACATGGACCTAAAACAAATCCTGATAGAGCTGACTCCAGAACCAAATAAAAGATACGGTAAGAAAAAAGCTAAGAAAAAGTAAATCTAGGCTAGTATTTATTTGCCACAAGAATAATCTCCGAAGGCATATCCAAAGACTATTTCCAATCTGTCTAGTGCTGCTTTGTTCTCAAAACCGTAAGCCACACCGAGATTTAGCATCTTATAATTTAAAGTGGCATTAATAAATGGTTGATCGTTTTTAGCATAACCTCCACCGAGCTGAACTTTTGTTGTATTTGAGAATTGATGACCGATATTGGCACCCAAAATATAATAACCAAATTGATATTGGTGTGTATAATAAGCAGATGGTAAAATACTCCATTTGTCATTAACAGTTATATCTAAAGCAATATGAGATACAAATCTTTGCTCTAAATCATCTGATGAACCCAGAAGTGACCTGTTGGGTTTATTAATATGGTTGACAGCAATTCCAACTGTAGATTTTACTTTTTCACCGAGGTGGCCCGTCCAAGCAATACCTAGGTTTATATCAAAATACCTCACACTTAAATCAATATCTTCCCCTGGCAAAGAAGGGTCAAATCCATTTGGACCTATTTGGCTTGGCCACCTTAAATTTTTTCCTTCTATAGATGAATTTGCCATTCCTGCTTCTACACCAAGAGAAAGATATTGTGGTCTTTCTACATTTTTATTCATTGATTTGTGGTATGCTACAGATAGGTAATTTCCAAAGTTGGAGAATTTTGACTCACCTGCCACATCATGCATTAGCTTATACCCTAACCCAATTTTATCATTATTTTTTAATACAATGGGAATGTCAAAATTAATACCTTTTGAGTAATAATTATTAAAATCAAAAAAATCATTGCTAAGTTGCTGATAGTACACACTTGCTCTGGGTAAACAACCTGAACCTGTCAAGGATGGATTGACAGTGAGTGGTAATTGATTATAAAGAAGATAAATATTGTCTTGAGAAAAGATGGATTGACTTATAGAAATCATCATCAAAAAAGGTAAAATGTATTTCATGTGTATATTTTATTTGTTTTTTAATGGTCATAACTCGTCCCGCGTCACCGGCGGGATGGAATCTTTGATAAAAAAATAATCATCACAGCTATTGTGTTATCAACCATGCTCATTTCATGTGTTTGCTTTAATTTATTTCTTAACGATTATTAATTATAAATATTTTCTACTTTTTGTTTTTATGTTTTAGTTTTTCATCAATTTGGGCTTAAATATATTCGGAAATCGTACTCCAAAACCAACACCTAGGTTTATTCTACTCAGCCATCCGAAATGTACATCATCCAGACGTACAGGACTTTACCTATTACCTACATACTCAAACAGGATGTCTTCTGTCCCAAAATTTGATAGATGATAATCAAGTAATGCTTTGATAAATAGACCTTTATACACAAATCTTTCATAAGAGCCGCCGAACACAAACACAGGACTAAAATGAAGGTCTCCAGTTATTACCACTGATTCATATGAGTTTGGCTTTGAGAAAGATGATCTGTCTAAAAATGTTTGGTTCATTTCCGCTCCTACACCAACAAATACATTCAACCAATGCTTTTTATAGTCATTACCCAAAAATATCTTCTTATTTATCGTTGGATAAAAACTCAACATAGTACTAGCATTATTATAATACATGGTATATTCTGGAAATAGATGTCCATATCTATTATTTAATGTTCTATTTCCAACACCGTTCAGTTGTAACGTAGCATGAATCGTATATTCATTATTTAATAAATAGCCAGCTTGAAAATGAAAAAACCTTCCACTACCACCAAGTCCATCCTGAAAATCAGCAAACTTACCTATAGGAAAAGTCCTACCAAAATTAAGTCCAAATGTCAACTTGGGTTCATATTTCTGTGCAGATAAACTTTGTCCTATTGAGATGAATAAAAAAACGAAAAAGATAGGTTTAATTCCCTTCATGGTTTATATGATTTGATTCTGATGGCAAATGTAAAAAAAAATGCCGAAATTAAATCTCGGCATTCATTTTATATTTCTGTATTTCTATATTTTACACTCGTTTGTAACTCAAGCCAAAAGCAGCAAGTGCACCAGCTATGGCACTGATGATCGTATATATAAAAGTATCGACCAATACACCATTCCAAGTCATCAATGTAGTGGTACCATGTATCATGGAGTCATAACTCAAAGCGATCAGCAATCCAATGATTGCTCCTGCGGCAGCTCCTGTATATATGGATCTGATGCCTGCCCATCGTTCAAATATATAAGACAATAACAAGCCACCCATCAGATTTCCCACTACGATGGCAATCATATTTGGCTCAACTTGTACACTCGCCATTCCAGGATTAGTAGATGCAAGTAAATCCTTAAATAATACAACATAAAATAAATAACCTGACATAAAATAGCCAAAAAAACCAGCTAAAGCACCCAATAAAAGTCTGTTTGTGTTCATTTTGTTTTAATTTTGAAGTAAGGAATAATTATACAATGACGTACAAAAATAAAATATAAATTCAAATAAACAAAATATATTAGATTATTATTCCAATTAATACCTATATATCAAAATAAGTCAGCATCCTTTGCTTTCCAAAACCATAACATACCAAGTACTGCTACAAATCCAAAAGCGACAGGTAATGATGTGAGATCAGAAATAAACCCAATCACCACAGGTCCAAGAAGAAATCCGCCCATCGCAAAGGTATTCATGATGGCCAATCCACCTGCGTTAGGCATACCAGGATACCTTGCTGCCGCAGCATAAAGTATTGGCGCACCACAAGAAACTCCTAATCCAATCAAAGCAAAGCCAAAAATAGCTGTCCATGTGTAAGGAAGAATAATCATAGTCAATAGCCCCAAACATGCTACGATTGCACCATAAGTCAATATTTTATTTTTGCCATAAACAGGAATAATGCCATCACCAAAAAATCTTCCCAAAGCCATAAAAGAAGAATAACCAAACAATCCCCATCCCACAAAATATGGACTTGTCTCCACAATCTCTTTCATATACAATGATGCCCAGTCCGTCATCGAGCCTTCGGTCACATTGATACAGATACTAATAATGATGATCACCATCAAAGCTCCTTTGGGTAATATCAACTTAAATTTTTCTGGAACTTCATTTTGAACTACTGGCATTGATTTGATTTGCAATATCGTTTTGGCTACTATGAGTGCCAGTATAATACCAATACTACACATCAAAAACATGTGATTACTTTCTGATAATCCAATAAATAGAGTAAGGCTACGCATCAACGAACCTGTCATTAACCCTATACTAAACATACCATGGCACGTAGACATAATATTGATTCTTTCTGTTTGTTCCAACGAAGTAGCCATGGTATTAGCAGCGATATTCAGTGTAGTCATACAAACACCTACTGTGATCAACCCAATAGGAACAACAAAAACATAAGGTAAACTTAAAGGAATAGCATAAGCAAAAGATAACAAAAACATCCCAATGACAGTCATACGCTGCATTCCAAACTTCTGAATCATCATGGCTGCAAATGGATTGAAAGTCATAGCTCCAAGAGGAAGACATAATAACATCAAACCCAAAATAGCATCATCAATCTGATAATTAGACTTGACAAAAGGAATAAGCGTAGCCCAATTACCAAATAAGAAACCAAGTAGGAAAAATGCTATCCCAACAGCTAGGCTATTTCTATTTGTAAAAAATATCTTAAGATGTGATGTCAAAGTATAATTTTATATTTGGGTAAATTAAAGAATTTATTATGAATACAAACGATGTACTTTTTGATATATCAGAAGTACAGAAAAAACTTTTTAAAACAATATTTTAATTAAGTTCCTAGAATTGGCTTTAGCGAGCCACAAAAGTACGATGCGAAAGTCAATTTACGAGTATTCACCCCTAAATTTGATAAAGGTCATCAAGATATTAGAAGTAATTAGAGCATGTTTAAAAATTTTCTTAGTTGCTAATCAATAGGTTATGGTTCTGACGATAAAAGAATTAAAGAGTTTAGTGAACTAAGCGATGAGATTATTTTGATGTCAGGTTCATAAGATATTGATTATAAGGCAATAAAAATTTAAACATACTCTACGCGAAAGATTGACTTTCAATAGGGTTTTATGCATGTTTAAAAACGGCGGTAGATCCTTCCATTGCTTGTCTAAAAGCATCCATATTTAAGTTTATGGGTACTTTGTTTGTATCAAAGTAAGAAATCACATTTTCTGTAGCCATATTTCCAGTAAGATCGTCTTTTGCCATCGGGCAACCACCATAACCTTTTATAGCAGCATCAAATCTTTTACAACCACTCTGATAAGCTGCTTCTACTTTTGGCAACCAATTATGTGGCAAAGTATGTAAATGTGCGCCAAACTCTACATCTGGGTAAGGTGGAATGAGATGTTTAAAAAGATAAGAAATGCTATCAGGGGTAGCAATACCGATGGTGTCAGAAAGCGCCATAATCTTTATGTCCATGTCTGCAAGTCTGTCTACCCATTGCTGACATGTCTCTACACTCCACATATCACCATATGGATTCCCAAATCCCATAGAAATATAGATGACGGTTTTTTTATGGTGTTTTACACAAATATTTTGGATTTCTTCTACCCGTTTGAGCGATTCTTCTATCGTTGCATTGGTATTACGCAATTGGAAAGTCTCAGATATAGAAAAAGGATAACCAAGATAATCTATTTCTTCAAACTGAACAGCATCTTCAGCGCCTCGAGTATTTGCTATAATGGCTAGAAGCTTTGATTTTGTACTACTCAGATCCAATTTAGAAAGCACTTCAGCGGTATCTCTCATCTGTGGAATAGCCTTGGGAGAAACAAAACTACCAAAATCGATAGTATCAAAGCCTACTTTCAGCAATTGATTGATGTAACTTGCCTTTATGTCAGTATCAATAAATTCATGGATTCCTTGCATTGCATCACGTGGACATTCAATGATCTTTATATTAGCATCATTGTTTTGAACTGTTTCGTTTCCTGAAAAATCAAGCTGCATATGCCTTTGTGAATGAGAATTATAAAATGGCTAACTAAAGGTGTAAAAATGAACAATCGCAATAAACTATACCAAAAATTCATTTATTTTAATGGAATTCACTCAAATCAAACTACCTATTCCTTCCAAATAAATTTACTTTACCTATACTAGAACAAAAATGATACCTTTTTGATTTATAAAGTATTAATTTGTACTCAATTATTTAAAAATGTATATGAATAGGCCCGTTTGGACGATAATCGGATTTGTAATGTTTGCTATTGGTATTTTATCAGTTATTTTGGCATTGGTAGGCTTAAAGTTTACTTTCCTTAATTTCATATACAATCATGGTGTTCTAACTTTAGTAATTCAGCTATTTTTACTGTTCGGTGGCATGATCATACTATATGTATCTAGGACGTCTGAAGAAGAAGAATAAGGTTAAGGTAAAGACAAAGGTTAAGAATTAGGCTAAGATTAAGACTAAAGTTAAGCTCAAGGGATAAATAAAAAATGGGAATAAAACAGTTTTTACTTGTCTATATTCCCATTCATTATTATTTTTTTTGATTATCTAATTACATCAATGCTCATCACTACACAAACCTTGGATGATGTGAAAAGTATCATGTAACTTTGTAAGACTATCTTTAATTTTTTCATCTTTTGCCTTTTTGCTTACCAACTTATCAAGCTTGGCAGATCCATCTACTAAATCATTAAGCGCTTTAGTGATCTCAGCTGATTGGAATGATGCAGGTACTTTTGAACTTGCTAACATCTTTGCTTTACTCAACATCTCTCCAGAACGTTCACGAATTGGCTTATAATTCCCTTCCTCTACAGGATGAAAAGTTTGTGCCATTACCATATGAAAATCTTTCAGTGCTTGCCATGCATCTTTTTCAATCACTTTCAACAAAGGACTTTTAAGCGCCTTGTCATAATTTTCACCAACTTTTTTCCAGTCGATAACATTCCAAATCGCCCCTAAGTAGTCTCCCCTTTTATTTTGATATTTTAAGTAGTACGCATGCTCCCAAACATCAATACCCAAAATCGGAATACCTCTATTTTCTTTCGCTGCATCCATGATTGGATTGTCTTGATTTGGCGTAGAAACGACTGCAAGTTTCTTTTCTGGAGTTACATAAAGCCAAACCCAACCACTACCAAATCTTGTGGTTGCTCCAGCATTCATTAATTTTTTAAGACTATCTAGAGATGTAAATGTTGTATTTATCTCACTTGCCAGCTTTCCTTCAGGAATTTTATTGCCGGCAGGCGACAGAATACCCCAAAATAGCGAATGGTTATAATGACCACCACCATTATTTCTTATGGCATTACCTCTTCTCTCTGCTGCGATTAACAAATCTTCCAATGCAAGTTTATCTGCTTTTGTACCGGCAACCGCTTTATTTAAATTAGTTAAATAAGCTTGATGATGTTTTGAATAATGGATCTCCATCGTTTGAGCATCTATATATGGCTCAAGAGCATCATAACTATATCCTAGCGCTGGCATAGTAAATGGCTGAGCTAGTGCCTCAGACGAAATAAATGACAAACAAACTATCCCAATAGCGAATAAAGAAAACCTAATTTTCATTTTTATTAATTTTATTATATTAATGAAACAAAATGCCAAAGAAAAAGTTACCAAATCCCACATTTTCATATAACATAAGTGATCAAAAAGGGTAATTTACAGCTACTTGCACATTCCCTAAACCTTGTTGTCTTATTTCTCTGAAAGTATACCACTGACTAGGCAAAACTGGGTCTTTATAAGGACTTCTTACCTTGTATCCAAAGTCAAATCTGATGTTAAAGAAATTAAAATTTAGTCTCAGACCGTAACCTGCACCTACAGCTATTTGATTAAGAAAATCACCTGAAATTGCTGCATTAGGTCTATCTGGATCTTCTTTTAGTGCCCAAACATTTCCAGCATCCACAAATAGTGCACCATCCAAAATCAATAATATTTTAAACCTATATTCTATGTTTGCTTCTATTTTGATATCTCCTTGATTGACAAAAATGACTTGTGGTTCTTTTAGTTTTATCTCAGGATCACGATATCCTCCAGGTCCAGCCTCTTTTACATTCCATGCTCGCAAACTGTTGGGTCCACCTACCCCAAATTGTCTTATAAATGGAGATGCGGCATTCTCACCAAAGGGTACAATTATACCAAGATTTAACCTTGAAGCGAGACTCCTTGTCTTACTAAAATCCTTGTAATGTCTGCCATCAAATTCATATCTAATATATTTTGCAAACGAAATATTTCTATTTAATAGATTTCCTCTTGATATAGACCACTGTGAATTGTCACCTGAGATAACATTATAAAGTTGATTTGTCAAATACACTTCCCATCCTGACACTTCAAAGTTATTGATAACTAAGAATGAATTTCCCTTTCTTGACTTTCCACTGTTATAAATATA
>JBGSOH010000053.1:0-9837 GCA_041739205.1 Saprospiraceae bacterium | reverse complement strand
CCATGACATAATCTCCCGGCGCATATCCTGGTTTTTTAGGAAAATTAATCATCTTGTTCTGACTATTTCTACCCTTAAACTCTTGTTCAGATTTTTTGGAATTACCTTCTATCAATACCTTATAAGTTTGACCTACATCCTCCAGATTATGTAGGTGACCGATATGTCTTTGTTTTTCGACTATTTCAGCGAGTCTTCGTTTTTTTACATCTTCTGTGATGTCATCTTGATATTTTTTTGCTGCAGGTGTTCCCGGTCTTTCGGAGTAAGAAAACATATAAGACATACTGAATTTTGCCCATTCAATGATGCTTAATGTATCTTGATGTTCTTCTTCTGTTTCAGAGCAAAATCCTGAAATAATATCTGACGAAATAGCACAATCAGGTATGATTCTGTAAATGGATTCCACCCTTTCCATATACCATTCGCGATCATAAGTACGATTCATCATGGCTAGGATACGACTATTGCCTGATTGTATAGGTAGGTGAATGTAGTTACAAATATTTTCGTATTTCTGTATGGTGTGGAGTACGTCGTCCGTAATATCTTTTGGATGTGAAGTAGAAAATCTAATTCTCAAATCAGGATGAACGTGGGCAACTCGCTCTAGCAATTGGGCAAAATTGACATGTTCTGATTCGTCAGGGCTTGTCCATTTATATGAATCCACATTTTGACCTAATAAGGTCACATCTCTGAATCCTCTGTCATAAAGATCTTGCGCTTCAGCGACAATAGAATAAGCATCTCTGCTTCGTTCCCTACCACGTGTGAATGGCACTACACAAAACGAACACATATTATCACATCCTCTCATGATAGAAATGTAAGCAATGACACCATTGCTATCAAGTCTTAGAGGTGAGATATCTGCATACGTTTCTTCTCTTGACAGTAGCACATTGATACCTTTGTCTCCTTCATCTGCTTTGGCTAACAAATTGGGCAAGTCTCTGTATGCATCAGGACCAACTACAATATCTACCAACTTCTCTTGTTCTAGAAGTTTTGCCTTAAGGCGCTCAGCCATACAACCTAGTACTCCAATTAATACATCAGGTTTTTGACGTTTTAGCTTATTAAAAATACTGAGCCTTTGTCTGACATTTTCTTCTGCTTTTTCTCTAATCGAGCAAGTATTTATCAGTATTAAGTCTGCTTCTTCCATATCTCTTGTAGGCCCAAAACCGGCACCACCAAGTATAGATGCCACAATCTCCGAATCGCTAAAATTCATCGCGCATCCATATGACTCAATATAAAATTTTCTAAGACCTTCGGCAGCTTGGTCAAAATATAAGACCTCGCCTTGTTTAGCTTCATTTATTTCTTTACTTACCCCTAAAAGGGTGACATTATCATCGTACATACAGGAAAAAGATATTTTTTAATAATTGGGAATGCAAAAATACTACTTTAATTGTGGATGTGTGACAAAATGGCAGACTATTTAGATTTGAAGACAAATATTTTAGATTTTTTCATTTAGTAACCCTTAATTATTGTATTTTCCAATCAAAAAAAATTTTCATTTTAACTTCAATACATGAATGTGGAACCTTCCTTCTTATTTTATTGTTGGTTGTCTTTCAAACAAAATGACTAATTTTGTACTCAAATTTTAATCCGTACCATGTTTTTATATCCGAAAGATATTAAAGAAAAGCTAGAATTTAATAAAGTTATTGAATACATCAAAATAGAATGTTTGTCTGAACTCGGCAAATCCTATTTCGACAATATTGAAGTCTTGACTGACTTGGCAAGAATAGATCGATTACTTGATGAAACAGATGAGTTCAAAAAGTCTACGGAACGTGGCGAACACATTCCACTCTCAAGATTTGAATCTATCACAGATGATGTAAAATTGCTCAGAAAGGAAGGTTATGTACTCGATATAGAAAGTATCAGGAATATATACTTGATCGTAGCTATCGGACAAGAATTGATAAAATATTTCCTAGATACTGAAAAAGCTAAACTCAACCCGCTCATAAATGAACTGATTTCTAATATTATCATTGACAAGAATCTGACTAAGGAAATAGACAGAGTACTCGATGAGGAAGGCGAAGTAAGACCAAATGCATCTGAAGAGTTGCTCAAAATATCTAAACTCATTAAGTCAAAAGAAAGGGAACTTGATAAGATCTTTAATGATGAAGTTGAGCTTTACAAAAACAAAGGTTTCCTGCTTGATTCATTGGAGAGTTTGCGTAATGGTAGAAGGGTATTGACAGTTGCAGTGGAGCATAAAAGAAAAGTAGGAGGTATTATACACGACGAATCTGCAACGGGTAAAACAGTATTTATAGAACCAGAAAAGGTGATCGCTATAAACAATGAAGTCTATAATCTTTACGCAGAAAGAAGACATGAGATATACAAGATTATCAGAGCATTGTGTGCTTTTATGCGTCCTTACTCTGATGCACTTTTGGTAATGCAACACACACTTGTCAAACTAGATACTATAAGAGCTAAAGCAAAATTTGCATACAGGATATTTGCTAGAAAACCTTATACCCAAGAGAAACCCATTTTTGCATTTAAGACAGCGTATAATCCTATTTTAGTTTTAAAAAATGAAAATATAGCTGATGCTGTTGTTCCTTTTGACTTAGAGTTGCACGGTAGTAATAGGATTTTGGTACTGAGTGGTCCCAATGCGGGTGGTAAGTCCGTAGCCATGAAGTCTGTAGGTCTGATACAATTAATGTTGCAGTCAGGTATGCTCGTGCCGGCGGACGAAAACTCAAAATTTGGTATTTTCCATAAAATATTTGTGGATATAGGCGATCAACAATCACTTGAAGATGACCTGAGCACCTATAGTTCGCACTTAAAAAACATGCGTGTCACGACAGAAAACGCCGACAAATCAACGCTAGTCTTGATAGACGAGTTCGGTTCTGGTACGGATCCTAAAATAGGTGGTGCCATCGCGGAAGCAGTGCTCAACGACCTTAATCACAAAAAGATTCATGGGGTCATCACTACACACTATTCCAACTTGAAATTTTATGCTTTTAAGGCTCATAATATTGTGAATGGTTCCATGGAGTTTGACAAACATAACTTACTCCCTACTTTCAGAATGCATATCGGCAAACCTGGTAGTTCTTTTGCGTATGAAATTGCAGAAAAAATCGGACTAGACCAACGAATAGTAACTTATGCGCAACACAAAACTGGCAAAAACGAAAAAGCCATAGACGACATGCTCATCACGCTCATGGCTGAGAAAAAAGAGTATGAAGATAAACTCTCGTCTCTAATCGAAAAACAAGATAAGCTCGATAGGCTCATGCAATCGTATGAAACACTCAATGCAGATCTTGAAATAAGACGTAAAAAAATAAAACTCCAAGCTAAAGAACAAGCAGCAAGTTCGGTCATGGAGCAGAACAAGGAAATGCAAAAGATTCTAAAAGAAATCAAACATTCCAAAGATGAAGAAAAGGCTTTACAAGCATCTATCGCTCTCAAAAAGAAACAAGAAGACACCATCAAAGAGCTAGAGTCTCTTAAAATGGAAGTGTTTGCCAAAGAAATAAGTGCCAGTACCGAAAAAATAGAAGTGGGATCTTTCGTGCGTATGCGCAATGGAACGAGTACTGGCGAGATACTGAGTATCAATAAAAATATGGCTGAAATTCAGATGGGATTTATCACACTAAAAGTGCCATTGATAGACCTTATTTCAGCCAAAGAACCCATCGAAACTCGATCCACAAAAAGTGTCACTACCAATATTTCTAAAGGTGAACGAATAGATACCCAAATCGATATCAGAGAATATACCAAAAATGATGCACTATCGATGCTGCAAAGTTTTCTAGACAATGCCTTACTCAATAATGCATACGAACTCAAAATCATCCATGGTGTAGGTACAGGCGTGATGAAAAACGAAGTCAAAAAAATGCTTAAACAATATAAAGATGTCAAAGAGTTTTGGCATCCGGAGCCAGATCAAGGCGGAGAAGGTGTCACTTTGGTGAAATTTTGATGTAGGAAAGTTGGGTGTATGCCACTTTTTCATTCAATTTCTAAAAAAATCCTTTTGACTCCTTTCAGAGATGGGATATAACAAAAGCAATTTTTATGAAAGTGCAATTTTGGGATACACCCAGATGGTCTCAAAAGCGTCTACTCACGCCTATGTTTAGCCTATTCAAAAAGTAGCCGTCACCCAATTCTTTGTTGCTGTAGATAGGACAAAATTGCATTCCGGTCGTTATGAAATGTGTTTTGTTTACATTAAATCTAAGCTCAAGTGTCGGTTCGATTGTAAAATTGTAACTGTTTCCTTCTCTACCGTACCATAATTTTCTTTGATATTCTGATCTTACATCAAGCCCTGCAAATGCTTCTATCCATTTGTATGAAAGCAAATTGTATTTGTATCCTAGGCTAAAACCTGACCCAAATTTCGATTTGAAAAAAGTACCATAAATACTTTGCTTTGCTGTAATGTTTCGTTCAAAGCCTAATGTAAATTCTAAACCAGAATAACCGTCATAAGATGACCCAATCTTAACAGAATTGAGTTTCCCTGGATTGTACTGACCAAAAAGTGGAAAAGATAGTAAGCTGACCGCTAGGAAAATTAATGTTTTCATTTACAAATATAATTTTAGTTTAACAATAATAACCTAACGATCCACAAAAGTATCTTGTGATCGCATTAAGATAAGTTTAACGCAACAGCAATAAATTTTAGTTTTTCTTAACCTTAACCAATAGAATTGTCATACTAAATCATCTCAACTCAAGCATCTTTCCTAGGAAACAAATACAAGTAGTCCAGGAAATACAAAACCCTAATGGAAAAATTATTGGTTTGCACAGAATCAAATAATCCTCCTAGATTGCGGAAGTAATCACGCTCGTAATTCTTATCAGAGTTAAAGATCTGATTTTTCCATACCATAATGATGTCACTACCTGGTGCAAATCTCCAGTTGTACTGTAAATCTATATTAAAAATATTGACATTTCTGTCATATATAGGATCGCTCGCATCATCATTTCCATTAAAATCAATATTGTCCACATAACCTTCTTCCGATAAAATTCCGAAAGATTGATACCTAACTTTGTCCCAATAATGCCTGATACGCACATTAATATTCATGACACTATTGAATGTAAATTTGCTTGTCAATGAATTTTCTACTATCAATCGATCTCTTACACCCATGAGTATGTCTTCCGTGCCAATTTCTACATAAGGAAATGCAAATGATTTATTGACATATCCTGGTTCTTCAGTGATAGAAGTCACTGTCGTAGCAGTAAAAATGGAAAGTTTATCACTCAGTCTGATACGTGGGTTGACACTTGTTGAGATTGTATTTCTACCAGGTGCATCAAAATCTCTGAAACTTAATCTTACATCATATGCAAATGGTTTTCTATAATCAGAAGATACAAACCCACCTACATTGTAGCTCTTCGGCCAGATGAGCGCTCTACTAAAATCGGGTGTCCTTGGCTCAAAGTAATCATAAGTCTCCACAGGTTCTATTCTTCCATTAATACCTAACGCAAAACGCGTTTTCCACATCATAAACCCTTCAAAATCAATACCAAAGTCAGAAAAAACATTAGGATTATATAATCTAGAATAAACTGAACTTCCTTCTATGCTGTAACGTTGCAGTTTTTCATTTTTAGGCTTGTATTCTGTGAATCCTCCTTGTACATAATAATATTGTTCATTTGGACTAAAAAGAAACCCCATATCATTTGGGTCATAATTTTCAGACTCGACGCCATGACCGACTTCATAAGTCCAATTACCACTTATTTTACCAAGGTTAACATTGTATGTGTGGCCAAAATCTGTAGAATCCTGATATATTTTTTGGGATAAAACGCCACTACCTGCGATAAAAAACCGTTGATCTTTTGTTTTGAAATTAAAAAAAGTACCTGTGACGTTGGCATCATAATCGCTTCCATCACGGAGTACATTTGTATTGACCACACTGATGAAGGAGTTGTTTTTTAGGTTTTGGTCTATGACAAATGCATTGTAATTTGTTAAAGGATTTGTCTTGATTTGTCTTTCAGTTCCATCAGATCTTCCTATAGTTGCATATTCTTCTCCGACGATGGCATTAAAAAGGCCTAGTCCAGTACCACTTTTAGTTCGTCCAGAAATCTTGGTTGCATTAAAAAGTTGGGTTGTCTCAGGATTATTGACTATCGTTTCGCCTTCTGATAATTGGGAAAAGACATCATCATAATACAAGGGCGTGCCACCAATTCTCCTTGAGTAAAATAGATTTCCTTTATTGAATAATTCAGTACCTTCCGTAAAAAACTGCCTATTTTCATCAAAAAACACCTCAAATGGGCTGAGATTTAAAACTTGTTTATCTGATATAACTTGTCCAAAATCTGGTATCAATGTCATATCCAAAGTAAAGGCATCGTTTATCCCATATTTCAAGTCTAAACCAGCGCTGTAAGCTGTGCCGGTTTGAAGTTTTTTGTCAGACTGTGCAGGGTCAAAAGTGGTATTGACATAGCCCGAAAGATAAGGAGTTAGCGATAATCTCACTGGTGACTTAACATTTTCTATGCTAGTCACTACACCTGCTTGCTGCACCCAACCATCTATAAGCGGATCGATGGGACTCCAATAAGAAAACTCCCTTAACCTTCTGATTTCTCTACCGAATTGTACATGCCACTCTTGAATTTCAGATGATGGAAATCTCAATGAAGAGTATGGAATTTTTATTTCTACCGTCCACCCATATTCATCGATGTTTACAGCGCTTTCCCACACAGCATTCCAGTTTGTATCTTCATCATTATTGGAGACAATGGCTTCTCCTTGTACCCCTGAAGCCGTTACTGTAAATAAAAACCCATTCAATCCACTTTTGTAGGTGTCAAAAAATACTGAAAAATTATCTGCGTTGCCCACTTGGTCTCTTAGTGAAAGTTCTTTCAGGATCTTTGTTGGATCGGTATCATACATTCTTGCACCGATGTACACCGCATTGTTGTCATAAATAAAATAAGATTCTGTTTCGAAGGTAGATGGCTTTCCTGGTACAGGTTCGTTTTGGATGAATGTGGTCGCTTTTTCTGATGAAGTCCAGATATCTTCCGTCAGCAAACCATCTATCTTTATGGGTTGTAAGCATCTACTGGCTTTGATAGATTTATTGGGATTAGCGGCATTAAGTTTCTTGGGTGATATGAAAAAAAATGTTGCTAAGAAAAAGAAGAAAAGATAAGGCTTCAATCTAAGATATTTTGATTGTGCAAAGATATGATTAAGATTTTGAATGGAAATTGATATCAGATAACTTTAACGGAAATAAGTAGATAATTTCAAAGAATAAATGACGAGAATAACTTTTATGATGTGAATTGTAAGTAACTTTGCATTAATAATTAGATCTTTTGGATACGTCCTTTTAATCTTTAGGATGATAAATTCGTAGAGTCAAAAAAATAAGGAGGTAGCCGATATGAGCACCTAAAATCAAGTTATTATATCTTCACTCATCAATTTCAAAAAATCATTTTACACATTGAATACAAAAAAAATTCTAATCATAAGGTTCAGTTCTATTGGAGATGTAGTGCTTACAACTCCTGTAGTACGTTGTGTCAAAAAACAATTGGACGCTGAGGTTCATTTTCTCATAAAGCCGTCGTTTGCTCATGTCATTCATGAAAATCCTTACATAGATCACATTCACCACCTAAAGGAGAATATCCAAGAAACTATAAATATTTTAAAGGCAGAACAATATGACCTAGTCATCGACCTACAAAAAAATCTTAGGTCTTACAAAATTTGTTCAGCATTGGCATGCAAGACGATAAGATTTGACAAAATGAATATCAATAAATGGCTTGCCGTAAATCTTAAAATCAACAGACTGCCAAGTGGTAAACATCTTGTGGATAGATATTTTGAAGCACTGCAAGATTTAGGTGTGAACAACGACGGAGAAGGTTTAGATTATTTCATTATGCCTGAAGATGAATATGATGCCCAAGAACTAGTACAAGGAATTCATTATCAAGTATTAGTATTAGGTGCAACTTACTTTACCAAGAGAATTCCTAAGGAAAAGTGCGAAGAAATAATTGCTTTGTATGATAAACATACCATACTATTAGGGGGCAAAGATGTAGCCGAACTTGCAGACCAATTATCGACGGAATTTCCAGAAAAAGTCATCAATTATTGTGGCAAAATAGGACTTGGCGTTAGCGCAGGTATCGTCAAACATGCAGATAGAATCGTGACAGGAGATACAGGATTGATGCATATCGCTGCAGCTCTTCAAAAAAAGATCATCGTACTGTGGGGCAATACCATTCCTGAGTTTGGTATGTTTCCATTTTATGGGTCCAAAAACACATCAAAAAGCATTGATCTACAAGTAACCAACCTTTCTTGTCGTCCTTGCTCAAAATTAGGATTTGATCAATGCCCAAAAGGGCATTTCAAGTGTATGCTAGACATTGATACCAATAGAACCATTCAATAATTCGAGTGGATATAATTTTTGCACACAAGCTAATTTAAAATTCATTTTGTCACCTTTAGGGTCAGGGTTAAACT
The DNA here is from genome assembly GCA_041739205.1 of Saprospiraceae bacterium. Classification (GTDB taxonomy): domain Bacteria; phylum Bacteroidota; class Bacteroidia; order Chitinophagales; family Saprospiraceae; genus OLB9. The sequence continues at coordinate 1,220 of JBGSOH010000053.1, read as the reverse complement.
AAATGTAATTTTGGAATACACCTTATTATACTATTCCTTTTCCTTTTTTTCATCATCTTTCTTGACAGGGCCTGCTACTTTCCATAGCACAAAGCCAAATCCAGCTATGAGATGTAGTATGATAAAAATCACTAAAATATTTGTCATATAAGACTATTTGAAGGCGAAATTAATGCCAATAAAATCAAGCATTGTTGATTTTTATCATCATTAGTACTTTTAAAAATCATATTTACTAATGATAAACAACGATTACTTTTGCAACCAACATTGTAAATCGAATGTTAATGTTTCTCTCTAGTAAGCAGCAGATGCTGCGTTATTCATAAATTTGCAAATGATTCACACAGATATTTTAATTATAGGCGCTGGACCTGTTGGTCTATTTACAGTTTTCGAAGCTGGTTTGTTAAAGCTAAAATGCCATTTGGTAGATTCATTGGGTCAATCAGGCGGCCAGCTTACAGAGATTTACCCTAAAAAACCTATCTACGATATACCCGGTTACCCATCCGTTTTAGCTGGTGATCTTGTAGACAATCTAATGAAACAAATTGAACCATTCAAACCAGGATTTACATTAGGCGAGCGGGCAGAAAAGTTAGAAAAGATAGATGAAAAACTTTATAAACTCACCACTAGCAAAGGGACGGAAATCTGTGCTCCTGTGATAGCTATTGCTGGTGGCCTTGGCTGTTTTGAGCCACGCAAACCTCCTATCGAAAATATAGACACCTATGAAGACAAAGGTGTAGATTATATCATCAAAGATCCAGAAAAATATCGCGGCAAAAAAGTATTAGTAGCTGGTGGCGGTGATTCGGCGCTTGACTGGAGTATTATTCTTGCAGATATTGCGGATGAAGTCGCGCTTGTACATCGTAGGACTTCGTTCCGAGGTGCTTTAGATTCGGTAGAAAAAGTAATGGAACTAGCCCATTCTGGAAAAATCAATCTTATCACAAATGCGCAAGCAGTGGGTTTGGGTGGTAATGGCGTTCTCAAAGAAATCATGATTGAAGAAGATGGTAAGGAGCCTTACAGTTACAAGGTGGATCATTTTATTCCATTGTTCGGCCTTGCTCCAAAATTAGGTCCTATTGGCGAATGGGGACTCGAAATTAAAGATAATGCAATAGTGGTGGATACATTGGACTACAGCACAAATGTACCGGGTATTTATGCCATCGGTGATATCAATACTTATCCTGGCAAACTCA
>JBGSOH010000712.1:0-4501 GCA_041739205.1 Saprospiraceae bacterium | reverse complement strand
CGAAAATTGACTTCATTTTTAAAATAAGTATCATTGAGCAAAATAAAGATATAAACAGACTTTCATTTAAATAATACTTCTTCTTATTTTCTAATGTTTCTTTTAAAGCTATACTTGATTTTGTCATAAAAACCTAATTTGCAAATTGTCTCATTTAGAATAATCCATCAATGTAAGTTCAAACTCTTCAGTAAGAATCTTATATGTTTCTCGAGGAATGTAGAATAACCTTTTTGTTTTATAATCTGAAAAATCTTCGATAGATTGATACACTCTTTTTGACTTATAAAGATTGTTTTCTTTTAACAGTTCTATTGCCTTTTTTAAGAAATCATCTTCTAGGTCAAATAAAGTAGAGTTTAAAGTGTAGTTATTGTCCAAATATTTGAATGTCATCTCAGCATCTAACTCATCAATTTTTAGCTCTAAATCTTTAGGTTGAAAATCATTTCCAAATAGCTTTTGTAAATTTGGAAAAATGGATTCATAATTTTTACCAGACCTATTATAAGTAGTTCCATTAGAAACACTTGTGGAAACGATGACACCAAATTTTGGCACACTTTGGATAAGTGAACCTAAATTGTCATAAAGCTGAGCCTTAATATTTGCAAACCAGTTATTTGCATCAAAAAGTGAATCAATACCGAATGTATTTCTGTTTTCATTTATTAAACGAAATAATTTTTCTTTTTTATAAAGAGGAATGTATGTGATACCAGGATTGCTTGCGTAAAATGCTCTAATTGATGTTAATCTATCTCTCTCTTCATGGTAATTTGTTTTTGTGAAAGGAATATCTTTCCCAAAGGATTCACTAGAAGTAATTTTGTCTATACACAAAAATAAATCTCCATCAAAAAGATTAATTTCTTTATACTTATCTTCATATTGATTATGAGACAGTACTGAGTTTGCATTTATAAAATCAAAAACTAGCTCCAAGTCAAAGTCAGCACCTATTTGTCTGAACATATTAAGCATTCCATATTTGCTATAGCTTTCAAAATCATACCTTGTTTTATTTGATTTGATTCTATTTCCTTCATCATCATATTTTGCATCTATGATCGAATACTCTGTTTCTACTTTATATGATACAGTTAAGTTGTCTTTAGTAATTTCAATTTCCTTATTATCATTAATTGATATTGCTAGGTTGGGTAATATGGTATTTAAAATAGTTTTGATTTCATTTAAAAAATCATTTTCATTAAAAACAGTTTTCTTGAATTTTAAATCATAAATTCCTTGATAAGAAGATAGAAAAGTTTTCCAATCAATGATGCCGTTAATAAAGTCTTTTGCTTCTGGATGATTTTCATTTTTTGATTTAAAATTATTTTTTGCAAGGTTTGTTATTAGTATCTCTCTTGATTCTTTAGTTTCTAGCATCTTTTTTTTCAATAAAAAATTAACTAAATCTCTATATATAGATCCATCTAATTCCTTATCAAGTTTAATTAATTGTTTTTTGAATAGTGTCAATTCATTTTTTGTAAGCAAGTCATATTTCAAGAAAAGGTGATCTAATTCTTGTTTGGTTAGCGCACTGTAATCTGCATTATTAGGTTTTAAATAGCTTAAAAGAGTAGGTTTGTCATAAGATGGTTTTAACGATACATCACTATCATCACACCACGAAATCGCCTCACCTTCACACATTTTTAAATACAAATCATTGAAGTCACCGTCACCCAAAGGTATTTCTTCTTCTTGGGTTTGACTAGGGAATTCTGAACCCATCATCAATTTCATCAATTTCATTTCTCCAAGCCAATCCAGTTCACTGATGCCTTCTGTAGAGATAGAAAATATTGAAGTATCAACTGGCTCAGTTGTGAAGTTAACTGAAGCTACCACCATTTTATAAAATACTAAATCCATTTCTACATCCATTATTGTTCCTATGTTTTCTAAACCTGGAATAGGTATTGGATTATTCATTATTGCACTAGATGTTTTGATGTCATGTGTACTAGTTGTTTTTATCCGTATATTTTTTTCAGGAATAGAAATTTCGTTGACAACACAATTAAATGGGCCTACTTGTTTGTTTTCAATAAATTTTACTGGGGGCACTTCATCACTTCTTAAAGGCTCCATGGTATCTTCCGCTTTCAAGTCTTCTAAATATTGTTTTTTATACATCGTTACCCCGTCTAATGTGAAGAATGAGTGAAAATGATTTTCACCGTTTATAGTAACCGATCGAATTTGATTTAAAGAATCATAAGTAGCAATACTTACAAGTAAATTCCCCTTAAGATACATCTTTGTTTTGGATCGCATCATAGAGCTCATAACTGATAGCATCTCAATTTCACTGGAGTCTCCGCTTATATTTTCAATAGTATTAGTGATTTCCCAAGATATCATTTCAGAATTTTGAGAAACTGCTCTGAATGTGACGAAAATTAGAAAAACGAATAAAAACCTCATAGTGATAAAAATATTTGTCAAAGTTAAAAAATATAAATCACTCCACCCATACTTCATCCACAAAAAACCAGGCAGGTAGCCCACGGCCATCATGCCAATCGGGAATGGATGATACGTGCTCGATGACCAATTTTAGTTGATTGTACTGCTTTTTAGGCACGTTTATCGTGTTAATGGAATGATTTGAAGCGCTCTTTTGCGTACTATCTTCAAAGTTTTTTTGGATGAGCAGCTTGTTGTTTTCATCAAAGACTGAAATTTTGGAAGGGCCAAATATCCATGCTCCCTGATGGGTCAAATAAGAGATGTGGATGGTGGTGATAAACTGATGACTATCTGGCTGAAATGTAATCTCTACCGGACCTTTGTCATATCCTAAGTAGTTTTTGGTATAAGACATATCTCCAAACTGACCATCAAACAGTGTTTTGGAACCATAAGCAACATATTTTGGATTCGGTTCAGAAACATTATAATTCAAAATCTTTTTACCTGTTGAAACAAAGGTTGCTGTGACCGTTTCTGAAGGATCAAAATCCTGGTGAAATGCTTTGGCTTTAATGATGCACGGTTTATGGATATCGAGCGGTCTTTTGTAGCGCTTAGACTTTAATGTAGGCTCATTGCCATCTAAAGTATATCGGATAGTTGCTCCTTCCATGCGAAAATCTAGCACAAGATTTTGTGGATGAGCCTTGCTGATCATAGCCATTTGCACATTGGTCTTGGGTGGACTCAGTTGGATTTTTTGTGCGAAACAAACGTTCGATAGCCCACAAAACAGTATCCATATCAACCATCTAAACATAAGGCGTAAATTTATAGGGTAAAACCTGTCCACTATTCCATTGGCACACATATAAGCTGCCTTCATCATCTACGAGTACATCATGCGGATGTTTAAACAGTTTGGCGGTCTGATAGCTTTCTTTACATACGTTTCCATCATATGTTGGCGTTGCACCACCTGGGGCTGAAATCAACTTATTGTCCTGATCTAAGATGATGACAAACCCAGTTTCTGCATTTCCAGTACTACCAGAAGTCAAGACTGCGGCGTATAGGTAGTCACCTTGTATAACGGGCCGACAAACATTGGCACCAGGCAACGAAATGGTTTCCAAATAAGTGCCGTCCAAACTATATCTCTTGAAGCAACAACGGTTTCTATCAGTGACGATCAAGGTTGGTGTCTCTCTTCTGGTATCTATACAAATACCATGTGCATTGTCCAGATGTTTTGGTTCAGAACCTTGGCCACCAAAGATATTTTTTAGTTTTCCATCTGCTCCATAATGTATGATATACTGCGCTCCATATCCATCTGCGACATAGATGTCTCCATCCTGAGTCACCGCTGTTTCTGTAGGGACGAATTCGGATTCAATTTGATATTTTTCTGATTCCTGCGGATAATTCCAAGTCTGAATGATTTTGCCATCCAAAGTAGTTTTATAAAACTGATGCCGGTCAGTATCAGTCACTAATAAAAATTCGTCTCCTTTGACACCACCGATTGTCAGACCATGCCCACCCGGAAATTCATTGCCATAAGTAGATAAGATTTTCCCACTTTTGGACATTTTGATAAAGTTGTTGTGGGTATCATTGGTGAGCAGGATGATTTCTTTATTTGCTGTAAATACCATTTCGTGGCAATCTTTGACACCAGGTAAAGTGGGATTACCGGCCTGCCAATCTTTATCCCAAGTATATTTTTTATTATGGTGACCAAAGATTGGTTTTGCCATATCAAATGGAAATGATGTGAATGGTAAAGTGGCTAAAATTGTGGTGGATTGGGCTAGGAAGGTTCTTCGGTGCATGGTTTTATCACTTATCGTAAAAAAATATCTCATCTATAAACAGCCAACCTTTTTCTCCTTTGCCAGGATGCCAATCGGGGATTCGGCGTAGATTTTGGGCTTCTATTTTATAGTATTTGAAGGGCTTACTTTTTAATGACATATGGATAACATCCGACCTGACCTGATCTTTATTGTTTTTTTGGTACGGAGTGATCTTTTGAGTGGTCAATAATTGAAACTGCTTTTTATCA
>JBGSOH010000711.1:0-10324 GCA_041739205.1 Saprospiraceae bacterium | reverse complement strand
CCGAAAATGCATCTTCCGTACCAGTGTATTGGCGACTTTTGGAACTAAAAAACTTCATCAACCATAATCCAATGTCAGGATGAATGAGCCATTTAAACAGCCATTGACAAATTTTATTATTAAAAACTGATTTTATAAACTTATATCCATGGTCTCCTGGTCCCAGCCCATCTCCATGTCCTATAAAAACTGTTTTATCACCAAAAGTCCGTATGATAGGTTCTCTGTAAATAGGGATTCCAAAATATTTTTCGAAATAAGTAAACATCCACATATCGTGGTTGCCTGTAAAAAAATAGATGGGAATACCTGCGTCTCTGAGTTCTGACAACTTGCCGAATAGACGAATATAACCTTTGGGTATGACAGCGCCATATTCGTACCAATAATCAAAAACATCTCCTACAAGGTATAGTTCAGCCATATCATCCTGAACGGAAGTGAGCCAACTTACTATTTTTTTTTCTCTTTCATCAGAAGTTTCCAATGCATCTATACCGAGATGAAAGTCAGATGCAAAGTATATCTTTTTTGCCATTATCGAGCTTAACCTATGAATCTTTTGTCCGCTTCCATGACATTGCCACAATTGGGGCAAGTACGCATATCTTCAGTCGTATAATATTCCTTAAACCTAGGTAGAAAATCCTTTTCGATATTGTCTAGATGAAAATATGATTCGTGAAGTTTGGTGTTGCAATGATCGCAAAACCATAGTAAACCATCTCGTTCTTCACCTGTTCTTTTTAACTCAATGACCAATCCAATGGAACCTTCAGATCTCATCGGCGAATGTGGAACTCGAGCAGGAAGCAGAAACATTTCACCTTCTTTTATGGGAATATCAACTGCTTTACCATCTTCTTGGATACGAACTACGATATCGCCTTCTATTTGAAAAAACAATTCTTCCGTCTCATTATAATGGTAATCTTTACGAGCATTAGGACCAGCAACTACCATGACGATATAATCTCCAGCTTCTTTGTAAAGATTTCTATTACCTACGGGTGGTTTTAGTTCATGACGATTTTCGTCTATCCATTTTTGAAGGTTGAATGGTCTAGCTATTGGCATAACAATTAGATTTGTGAAACAAAATTACAAAATTTACTGAATAGGTAGTTAAATGGGCAGATAAAACATTGGTCTATTTAAAAAACTTCTCATTGTAGAGTATTTAATAGAAGATTTTGACCCTAGTTGAGGGATATAAACTTTACATTGAAAACCATTATATCCAAGACCGACTAAAACTTAAAAATCCTAATCAATTTCAGTTTTACTTCTTAAAAAAATTATAAAGGATAGGTTGTTTCGGACGTTCAGATGGAACAGATCTAAGTGGCTCACAAGGTTTTAAGGTCTGTTGACAGTCAGATGGTAATTGTTGATATAGTTTTGTCCCTTCCGTTTTCCATGAGATCATTTCATCGCTTACTTGTTTGATGACTCTGGCTGGATTGCCTACAATGAGACTTCTTGATGGGAAATTTTCACCAGCTTTTACAAATGTTAATGCTCCAATGATACTTTCATCACCTATGATCACTTCATCCATAATGACACTATTCATACCTACCAGCACATTCATACCTATTTCTGCGCCATGAATGATTGCACCATGCCCGATGTGGGCTGAAGCTCGAAGAATGGTCGACTTACCTGGAAACATATGGATCGTGCAGTTCTCTTGGACATTACAACCGTCTTCTATTATGATCTCGCCCCAATCTCCACGAATGGCAGCACCAGGACCTATATATACATTTTTACCAATAATGACATTGCCAGTTACACAAGCTTGTGGATGGACAAACGATGATTCATCCACAACAGGTATAAAACCATTAAACTCGTAAATCATATCTCAGGAAATTGCGTTTTTAACCGCTCTACTACATAATATGCAGCTGGGCAAACTATTGTGTTAGCAAGATTCAGTGATGTCCTGTTTGGATATTCTGCTTCATCTGTATGTGGATATCTTCGACAAGCTTCTGGTCTGACGTCATAGATACTACAACTATTATCTTCATTTAAAAACCGACATGGTACACCATTCAACATCATGTCACCATTGATATCCTCGATGACATACTGACGGATAAATTGTTTAGGTGCGATGTTCATATGTTTTGCTATACGAGATGCATCACCTTTTGTAATAATAGCAGGCGTCGTTTTGCAACAATTGGCGCATGATAAACAATCTATTTTTTGAAAAGCTTCTTGATGAGTTTCCTGTAGCTTAGGCAGAAATTCAGTTTTGGGTATTGTCCATACATTTTTAAGGAAGCGATTATTTTCATCCTTTTGTTCCTTAGATTGGACTTTCCATTGATCTATTAATTCATCCATAGATTAATATAATACGATATCTCTAGTTTGGGTAAAATTATTTGGTGACGATATAGTTACTTGATATGCACCTCTTGGCCATGATTCCGTCGTGATTCCTTTCCTATCAGAAGAACACTTGTGACGGTACTGAGATTTTGAAGTTAAGCTTACGATACTAATATCAAATTCTAGGTAATCTGGGTTATCAAAATAAATGACTTCTTTGCCATTGATATGTGTTGGGAATATCTTTATGGCTGTATTTTCATTTTCGTTATCAATGACGATGTTTGTAGTTTTAAAAAAATGATAATCTTCAAAAGTGTAAGGATCACATTCAGGACTAGCATCACGAACTCGCCAGAAATATTCTTTATGATTTTCTAGTATATTGGTAAAAAAATAATTTCCTTGTACTAAGGTATCTAAAATTACGCCTTCAAAATCTTTATTTTCTGCTAACTGAACTTGAAACACATCCAATATAGAAAAATCTTCCCAACTTAAAGAAACTTCTTTGTACAATACCGATTCGTTGTCATTTGGCTCAATGGCGAAAGCTTCTCTTGTCTCAATAACATTTGATTGGCCTAGGATTGGGCTTGTACAAAATACAATGTTTATTTGAAAGACAAAAAGAACGGATTTAAAAAATTGCATGATGTGGTATTGACTAGGTTACACAAATCTATACGATGTATCGTATTATGATGCAAAATTAATCAATCCATATTCTTATTTGATAATAAATTTATATGTATATAATATATTATTTTTTATAATACATTACATCCTAAAGGTTAGTAAAAGACATATCATTTAAATTCTTCTTCCACATTTCCCAAGACTCTATTCCACAACATATTGAAAACTTCACCCATGTTTGCGTCTCTTGGTCCGTCATCTTGACCTAACAATGTAAATTTGCCTACCGGATTTTCTTGAAGAATAAATTTGAATACAAAATTATCAGGTTCGGAAGGTTTGACCCTGAAAGTACCGAATCTCAAGTCATAATATTGAATGCTATCACCGCTTTTGCGTTCGATAGCAAAATAGTCATCACTAAACCATCTCAAAGTTTTTAATGTAGGATCTTCTTCAAGTGCTTTTGCAAATTCAGGATTGTTTTTATCTCTTTTCATCAGCTTAAACGTCTTTTGTTTATCAAAAAAAGAATACTGACCGAAATAAAAAGCACTATCTGTTTCTGCGATACCACTCCACAAAATATTATTCAAAATACTAGGCGTAGTCATGTACCTACTGTAAACTATATGTTCTTGACGCAAAGAATTTTCAAATATAGTATTTATTCTTGTTTTATTGTATAGTGTAAAAACCATGTATAAACTACTGATAATCAATCCAGTGTTATTCCATCTAGATCTATTGGGATTGGTGCGGGCTAAAAACATGGCTATCAATAGACAAATCAAAAATGGAACTGTATAAGCTGGATCAGCCACTGCTATGTTGTTAAAAGCTACCCTTTGATCTGAAAAAGGAAGCAATATCTGCGTTCCATAAGTCGTAAAACAATCTAAAATCGGATGTGTGATGAGGGACAAAAACAACATCCATTGCCACTGCATGATGCTAGCTTTTGGTGACTCATAGGATTTGCGATTGTATCTTTTATATATCAATAATCCACTACCAGCAAGAAATAGCAACCCAATTCCTGTTTTCATAAAACCAAAACCACCCAAAAATAATATACTGATCCCAACTGCCGATGAAAGTATACTCCAACCTACGATACCAAACCATTTGTGTCGTGGTGATTGGTACATTTTAAAAACTCCCCAACCAAGCAGTAAGGCTGCTATGATTTCGAATAAAAACGAATGTGTGATGCCTCTATGAAAAGCCAAAGCATCAATAGGAGTCATAAACCCATTTGCCAATACATCCAAATCAGGAATTGTACCAGCTATTGCGCCCCAAACCATTGCTCGATTTCCAATCTTTCTGCCCAAAGCAGCCTCAGCCACTGCGGCTCCTAAAACAATCTGAGTTAATGAATCCATGGAATGGTTTATCTAAAATTTATTCTGCTATATTTAGTTTTTGCATGACTTTACTAGCCGCTGCTTGCTCTGCTGATTTTTTATTGAAGTCTTCTGAAGTGGCCATTTCTACACCATCTATGACGACAGCCACCTTAAAACAATCTCTTTTGTCCAACTTAAACTTAGCAAGTGTCGTAAAGTTTATTTCTTTGCCATTTTTCTGACACCATTCTAGAAGTTGGGATTTATGGTTATCGTCTTTTGTTTCTAGTTCAGTCATATTCAGATATCGCATCAAAATATTTTTGATGATGTAATCCTTTGTTTTGTCATAACCAAATTCAATATAAATCGCCCCGACGAGTGCTTCTAGGGCATTTCCAAGCATGGAGCTACTCATTTTCCCTAAGCTATAATCTGACAAAATCACATCGAGCCCCATATTATCAGCTATCTCATTGAGCGTCTGTCTTTTGACAATTTTAGATCTCATTTTTGTGAGAAAACCTTCGTCTTTATTTGGGTATTTTTTAAACAAATATTCAGCGACGATGGTCGATAAAATGGCATCACCTAAGTATTCTAATCGTTCGTTTGTAGCTTTTCCAGGTGTTTCATTAGTCATGGATTTGTGATAAAACGCCGTCTTAAACAGATTTAATCTTGCAGGGGTAAATCCTAATATCTGTTTAAGTCTCCTAGTGAGCTCTTTGTCTTCTGAGATATAAAAATTATAAAAACGACGTATTGTATCCAAAATTAACCATTGAATCTTTTAATGATAACTGAAGCATTATGACCTCCAAATCCAAAAGTATTGCTTAGAATCACATCAGGTTTCCTATCCTGAGCTGTATTGAAAGTAAAATTTAATTTAGAATCAAAACCTGGATCATCTGTAAAATGATTTATTGTTGGAGGTATAAATCCTTCATTAATTGCTATTACACCAGCAATAGCTTCGATAGCACCTGCACCACCAAGCAAATGCCCGGTCATTGATTTTGTGCTACTTATATTGAGATCATATGCTGACTCTCCAAAAACTGCTAAGATGGCTTTCGTCTCAGCCACATCTCCCAATGGCGTAGAAGTACCATGAACATTCACATAATCTACATCTGATGGATTAAGTCCAGCATCTTTGAGCGCAAGATTCATAACATTACGAGCACCGATACCTTCAGGATGTGGCGCTGTCATATGGTAAGCATCTGCTGTCATTCCTGCGCCGACAACTTCACCGTAAATTGTTGCTCCTCGTTTTTTAGCATGTTCTAACTCTTCCAGAATCAATGCTCCTGCTCCTTCGCCGAGCACAAACCCATCACGATCTTTGTCAAATGGTCTACTTGCTGTCTCTGGACTGTCGTTTCTTTCAGACATGGCTTTCATAGATGCAAAACCACCTACACTTGCTTTAGTAATGGCTGCTTCTGAACCACCCGTGATCATAATGTCAGCTCTACCCATACGTATGTAATCAAATGATGCAATTACGGAGTGTGTAGAAGATGCACAAGCTGAAACAGTTGCATAATTAATACCACGGAAACCATATTTGATTGAAATATGACCCGGTGCAATATCTGCGATTAATTTAGGTATAAGAAATGGACTATACCTTGGTTCGCCATTCCAAAGTGCTGCTTCCGTTATATCATGCTCTATGGTTTCAAAACCACCTATACCGCTACCCCAAACGACACCTGCTCTATCAAGGTCAATGGTATTAAGATCAAGTCCAGACATTTGCATAGCTTCGTCGGCTACGACTAATGCATATTGAGCAAATGGGTCTAATCTTCTTGCATCTTTACGTGGAATAAATTTCTCTACGTCAAAGTTCTTTAGCTCACAAGCAAATTTAACTTTAAATTGTGATGCATCAAATCGCGTGATGGGGCCTGCGCCACTAACGCCACTTCTAAGTCCATTTATATATTCTTGGTAGGTATTGCCAATGGGTGTAAGAGCACCTATACCTGTTATAACAACTCGTCTCATAAAATTAACTTAAAAATTAGGGTCAAAATTCGACAATTTCAGGCAAAAGTAAAAATATAATACCTATAACTCTACTATTTTATGAAAAGACTAATTAGAATTATCCAAAAAAACAAATTGACAAATAAAATGATTGATTTTAAAACATTGAAAATGTGTTCATTAAAATCTTAAATTTTACAATCCATTGTTATTTGAATAAAAAAAAATCCACAAAAACAATGCCTTTGTGGATTCCTATACTTTCGAAAAATATCCTTACGCCTTACTTGCCTCTAGAAAGTCAATTGCTTGACCCACTGTTTGGATTTTCTCAGCTTGATCATCAGGAATAGATACGTCAAACTCTTTTTCGAACTCCATGATCAATTCTACAGTATCCAAAGAATCTGCGCCTAGATCATTTGTGAAGCTCGCTTCATTAGTTACTTCTGACTCATCTACACCTAATTTGTCGATGATGATTTTTCTTACTTTCTCTGCAATTTGTGACATTTTAACTTATTGTTTGCTATGAAGACGCAAAATAAGTCATTAGGTATCGGATAAACAAATATTTAACAAAATATTTTGATATTATACTTTTTACACATATATCATATAATATTGATAATCAATATTATAGAAGATTATTACATGTTTTTAAAATTGAAAATAGAAAAATGCCACATTCAAAAATTCTTACTTAAAGCCTGATTTTAAAAATTTCCTGCCCAAATTTGTGTCTATTATATTTTTTTCAGTTAATTTTATACTTTACTTGTTAATCATAGCCACATGACCTACAATAAGATTTCAACAATAGCCTATATAAATGGCCATCCGTATGATTTTCAGCCAGGTGAAACCATACTTTCATTCATAAAAAGGCATAAATCAAAAGATGCTATTCCTACTTTATGCGATGTGTCTAATTTAGAGCCTTTTGGATCTTGTAGGGTATGTAGCGTAGAAGTAGGTCTGACCGAAGATGGACCACTCAAAACCCAAGCTTCATGCCATACTCCTGTGATACCTGGAAGTTTTATTTTTACTGATAGTGATAAAATCAAAAAACTACGCAAAAATATCATTGAATTGGTCTTAACTGACCATCCACTTGACTGTCTTACGTGTGAAGTTAATAATAATTGTGAGCTACAAACGGTAGCCGCTCGAGTTGGCATACGAGATGTGAGGTATCCACAAGGCAAAGATCACCTTGACCGTAGGAAAGATCTCAGTCATCCTTACATGACTATGGATCTTTCCAAATGCATAAATTGTTATCGATGCGTACGCGCATGTGATGAAGTACAAGGAGAAATGGTATTGAGCATGTCGGGCAGAGGATTTGATGCTAAAATTATTAAAGGAAATGATACTAGCTTTTTTGAATCAGATTGTGTCTCTTGTGGAGCTTGTGCGCAAGCTTGCCCTACATCAGCCATTTCGGATGTATTTGAATCCAAGTCTGTCGCCGTTGACAAAAAAGTAAGAACAGTTTGCACCTATTGTGGCGTAGGCTGTAATCTCGAAGTTTCAGTAGTGAATGATAAAGTAAAATCAATACGAGCTCCATATGATGCAGAAGTAAACCAAGGCCACACTTGCCTTAAAGGCAGATTTGCATTTTCATTTTATAACCATCCTGATAGAATCACCACGCCATTAATTCGAAAAAATGGCGTATTAACTCCAGCCACATGGGATGAAGCTTATGCATTTATTGCAGATAGCCTTTTACGTATAAAAAATGAACATGGACCTGATGCAATAGCAGGGATTTCGTCAGCTAGATGTACCAATGAAGAGAATTATCTCATGCAAAAGTTCATTAGAGCAGTCATTGGTACAAATAATATAGACTGTTGCGCACGTGTATGCCATTCGCCAACAGCACTCGGTATGCAGAGAGCGTTTGGTACGGGTGCTGCAACAAATTCTATAGAAGATCTCAAATATACCAACTGTATCATGGTCATCGGGGCTAATCCTACAGATGGTCATCCCGTTACTGGTGCCAAACTCAAACAATTTGCAATGAAAGGTAAAACTACAATTGTCATTGATCCTAGACGAACAGAAATAGCAAGATATGCCACTTATCACTTAGCACTCAAACCAGGGACTAATGTGGCACTCCTTAATATGATGCTGTATTATATCATTTCTGAAGGGAAAGAAGATAGTAGTTTTATTGAACAAAGAACAGAAGGATATCAATCATTCAAAGAGCAAATATTGGCTCTAGACATGGATGAACTGGCTAAAATCACTGATGTGGACAAAAACCTAGTCCGCAAAGCAGCATTGGCCTATGCAGAAGCACCAAATGCCATGTCATTTCATGGTCTAGGTGTGACAGAACATACCCAAGGCACACATACTGTCATGCTGATATCTGACTTAGCCATGATCACAGGAAATATTGGTAGAATCGGAGTAGGCGTCAACCCTCTTCGTGGCCAAAACAATGTACAAGGTGCTGCAGATATGGGATGCCAACCACATCAGGGCGCTGGGTACTTAAATGCTTATGACCCAGAAGTAAATAAAAAATATGAAGCATTTTATAATACTAAAATACCCCTCGGAAAGGGTCTCAAGATCCCAGAAATGTTTAATGCAAGCATCAATGGTGATCTGAAAGCATTGTGGCTTATGGGAGAAGATGTCGTCCAGACTGACCCCAACACCCAAAAAGTCATAAAAGCCATGGAGAATCTTGAACTCCTTGTAGTGCAAGAACTTTTCTTAACAGAAACCGCAAAATATGCCACAGTGATTTTACCGGGTGCGTCTTTCCTCGAGAAAAGTGGCACTTATACGAATGGCGAACGAAGGATCCAAAAAGTACAAAAAGTAGTCGAGCCTCTACCTGGAACAAAAGCTGATGGTCAAATAATATCTGACATCATGAATGTAATGGGTTATAGCCAAACCACCTATGATCCAGATTTACTACTTCAGGAAATCTCTCAGATAGTGCCATTCTTTGCAGGTGTGACTTGGGAAAACCTTGGTCACAATGGTAAACAATGGCCTGTAAAAGAAGATGGTACAGACACAAAAATCCTTCATACGGAGACATTCAAACATGGCAAAGGGAAATTCCATTTTTTTGATTGGGAAGAAAGTGGTGAATTGCAAAAACATAGTAAAGAATATCCATACATCATCACTACCAATCGAGAACTCGAACATTATAATGCTGGGACAATGACTAGACGGACTCGCAATGTGCAAATCTTGACAGAGGACGTCATTCTCATAAATCCTGAAGATGCAGCACGTCATCTTATCAACGAAGGCGACATGGTCTGTGTAGAGTCACCAAGAGGAAAAGTAGACATCAAAGCAAGAATCACAGATCAAGTGAAATCGGGTGTGCTTAGCAGTACTTTTCACTTTCCAGAAGTCATGCTAAATAATATCACATCAGATGAGCATGATAGTGAAGCCATGTGCCCAGAATACAAAGTAGTAGCGGTAAATATTAGAAAAAGCAAGGGGAAGTATAAGGAACTTGTGTAGCCAAAGTCATAAACATTAAAAATCAAAAGTTATCAGTCTATGATTAATGGTAAAAGATGAAAATCCAAAATGATTCTTTATCCATGCAATTGTCTCTGCCCTATATATAAATACATGGGTAGGGTCATTTTTATAATACCATTTATCAAAATTGATATCATCCCTGTACAAATAAGTCATGCAGTAAAGTTTTCCATTTGGTTTTAATAGTTCTTTCAGACGCAGAAACTCATCTTCTGGATTATAAAAATGTTCCATAACTTCACAACACGCTATGTAATCGTATTTTGTATCTAAAACTTTAGGATAGTTGTGATAAAAAGGGTCATACATTGTAATCTGATAGTTGTGATCTTTGAGTACTTTTGTGATCACCGGTCCAGGTCCAGCCCCAAAATCTAATCCTTGATCTGAAGTAGTAAAGTCATGCATTATGGCTGACG
>JBGSOH010000706.1:0-3037 GCA_041739205.1 Saprospiraceae bacterium | reverse complement strand
ATCTTTTAAGTTGATATCAAGGACTGAAGACAATCTACCGCCATATCTCGCTGGAAATCCATTGCGATGCAAACTCGCTTCTTTGATACTTTCTTCTATAAATATGGATGACACACCTGCTGTATGACTCGTCTCATAAAGGGCTATACCTTCTAACAAAATCAAGTTTTGATCAGGACTACCACCTCTTACATACAGGCCACTTTGGCCTTCGCCACCTGACTGAATGCCTGGTATTATTCTAGCGTTGTTTATAATGTCTTTTTCGCCAATGATAGAGACAAAATCTTTGGTTCCGAATAGATCCATTAATTCACCACCAGTGTTTAGGTTGTGTCTTGACTTACCGTCTATGATGATCATTGGTAGTTCATTATCATTTTCCATGTAGATATCGATATACTTTGAAGTACTGATATCCATAGATATTGACTGTGTCTTGTAGCCAAGATATCTCACTTCTAGTGCTGTCTGACCTTGTGGAATTTTAAATATAAAGTAACCATGTTCATTGGTAATGACAGAAGTATTTGAGTGGTTTTCAGTGATGATGGCACCATTTACCAATTCACCTGAGAGTTTGTCTCTTACTGTCCCACTCAGGCTGTATAATATTTGTTTTCTGAGGTCACCTTTGCTCTGAAGGATAAACTTATTGGGTGGAAGGGTGAGAATGAGTAACTTATGGTCACTAAATATGGCATATAGTATGTCTCTTAGTTGGCGTTTGTTTTCGGGTATGTTTATAATTTTGTCATCTGTGAGCAAGTTTGCATTATAGCTGAAGATGACATCGAGTTCACTAGATAAGTAATTTAGGTAGTCTTTTTGCGTTTTATTGGACAAATCATTTGGAAGGTTGATTTCTTTTTTTAAAAGCTCCTTTTGCCCATAAGTATTATATGAGAATGAGAATAAAATGATGACAGAAATCATCCATTTGCCCATATATGTTTAGCATTTAAATGATTTTATAATTACTTTACCTTGGATAATTTCGTATTTTAACCTTACTATCACTGCAAGTTCTTTTAGGACTTGGTCTAAAGTTTCGCTAGTATATTTTGTATTTATTTTACAATCATCTTCATTCATTTTAGCAGGGAACTCTACTTGTACATTGTAGAATGAGCCAATACCCTTCATGACATTGTGGAGGTTTTCATTTACAAAATTGAGCTCCTTAGATTTCCAAGCGGTCACTTGAGATGTCTGATCTTTTGTTAATTCTACTTTGTCTCCTATAATTGTTAACATGTCACCTACTATGAGGATGTATTCTTCGCCATTATAAGTGTGTTTTACACGACCTTCTGTGACATAGATTTGAGAAAATAGGCTATCTGTGGTGATATTAAACTCAGTACCTAGGACAGTCACCATACCATGGTTGGTCTCTACGGTAAATGGTTTGGCTTTGTCTGGCACTATGTCAAAATATGCTCTGCCCGATAGTTTTACAGTTCTGCTTTGTAATGCTGTGAGAATACTTTTTTGGTCTAAATCTATGATAGAACCGTCGTCTAGTTTAATCTGCTCCCCTGTAGCTGTGTATACACGGGATTCTGGTGTGATCACATCATTACCAGATTGTATGACAAAGATAGACGCCAAGACTAAAACTGCTATAGCAGCAATCTTGCCCCAATGTTTAAAGCCTATGATATGTGTTTCTGCACCGATTCTCTGCTCTACTTTTTGCCAAGCAGCTTTTTTGTCTACTTGTTGATACTCTCTGAGGTCATTACTCACTTCATTGATTCTTATGGTCTGTTTGAGCGCTTCGAGATTGGCTTCTGATTCATTTTTCCAAGATTCAAGCGCTTCGTATTCGTCACGATTGGGTTTTCCTAGGATATATTTTGATATTAATTGAAATGGATTCATTTTTGATGATTCTATGATTTAATTAGGGTTTCGGTATGATCATTTCCCGCAACAACTTTAGTGCTTTACCCATGTGATTCTCTACTGTTTTGACCGAGATATTCATGCGTTCCGCAATTTGGGTGTAAGTTAAACCATTTACTTTACTCAAGGTGAAAACTTCGCCACATTTTGGGGGTAATTGTCGTATAGATACATATATTTGATCTAAAAGCTTGTAATTTTCTATTTCTTCTTCTTGAATATTGGATTGACTATCTTCTTCGGTCTTACTTATGATGCGTACCACTCTGAGACCGATTCCGTCTCTTCTCAATACTTCTAAACTATGATTTTTTACCATAGTATAAATAAGAGATTTGATATTTCTGTCTTTATCGAGTTGATCTCTATTATTCCACACTTTTACAAAAACATCTTGGACAATATCTTCAGACTTGTCAATGTCACCAATGATTCGATAGGCCAAATTGCACAATGGCGAATAATGGGTCTCAAAAAATTGTTTAAATATTAATCTGTCCAAGGGAGTGATAATCTTTTTATTATATCACAGCAAATATAAAACTTTTAACCTTGATTATGAAGATTATTTAAGAAACTATGTTAATTATTGGTATCAATACGACATTTTGATGTTTTTAATCCTTCCATAATTTGCAAATAAAAAAGTACCTAATTTTACATACTTTCATCATTCGGATTTGGTCATTTGTCGATAAAATCTTTATATTTGGAATTTATTAACAAATTGCTGTGTTGGTTTGGTAAGAAAGGCGTAATAAGATACTACCTAAATATTAGAAACATAATAAAACTCAATGATATGATGGAATTTTTAGCAGATGCGGATATTTATTTGAAGACATTTTGGTATATTGCCTTACCTGTTTCTTTGTTTTTTATTATACAGACGATTATGACGGTAGTAGGTGCAGGTGATAGTGATACGGACATGGATACACATTCTTTCGATAGTCCTATGGAATTGTTTACGTTGCGCAATATGGTCAATTTTTTATTAGGGTTTAGTTGGGGAGGTATTAGTTTTTACAGTACGATCGGCAATAAACCATTGTTGGTCGTTGTGTCGATATTGATCGGTCTTTCATTTGTAGCTATGTTTTTTTATTTGATCAAACAAATCAAG
>JBGSOH010000691.1:0-1998 GCA_041739205.1 Saprospiraceae bacterium | reverse complement strand
TAGAAGTGGTAGGTACAGACAGTCCATTTTACAATCTCGGAGGCAGTGACAATATGATCGTATTTACGAGTCAAAGATATAAACAAAGACCTCTTGTAGTGCGTGGTCCTGGTGCAGGTGCTGAAGTTACCGCTGCTGGTATTTTTGCTGAAATCATCAGTGCGGGTAATTGATGACGTTCGCTGCTACGTGGGAATTTGTATTTTGATTCTTTTTAAAAATTAAAAAATGGCTAAACCAGGTATAAAAATTTTTGCTCCAGCTTCCGTTGCAAACGTAGCTGTGGGATTCGATATTTTAGGATTTGCATTAGAGAAACCAGGTGATGAAATCATCGTCAGAGAAGGAAGTAAACCTGGTTTGGTGATTACTGATATTCAAGGTGCTGGTGGCAAACTACCCTATGATGTCATGAAAAATACAGCGGGCTATGCTGCATACAGACTCCTCGAACATCTAGGAGAGACAGATCGACCGATTGAGATGGAGATCCACAAAAAAATGCCTTTTGGTAGTGGTTTGGGTTCTTCGGCAGCGAGTGCGGCAGGAGGCGTATTTGCGGTAAGCGAGTTTTTGCATACAGGACTGAGTAAGTACGAGTTGCTAAGATTTGCAGTGGAAGGCGAGCAGATAGCAGACGGAGCTTTTCATGCAGATAATGTAGGACCTTCATTACTAGGTGGCATGGTATTAATCAGAGATAATGAGACACTTGATATCAAAAAACTCCACATTCCACATGGGTTATACGCAGCCGTGATTTATCCACATGTGGAAGTGTTGACTAAAGAATCGAGAGGCATTTTGACATCCGAAGTCAGTTTTAAAGATGTCATTCGCCAGCAAGGAAATCTTGGGGCTTTTGTTGCGGGAATGTACACATCAGATTTTGGATTGATTTCTAGGTCACTTCAAGATTTATTAGTAGAGCCACAACGAGCGCATTTGATTCCGCATTTTTATGAAATGAAGGAAGCAGCTTTGGCGGCAGGAGCGCTTGGATTTAGCATCAGTGGCGCAGGTCCGTCCATGTTTGCCTTATGTGACAATAGTATAAAAGCAGAATCCGTGATAGAAGCAGCCAATAAACTCTACCAAGCAAAAAAAGTAAGTATCAATACCTATTTGTCGAAAATCAACCACGAAGGGGCGATTAGATTTTAAAATTATAACCATATGCAACTATACTCCACCAATAATCCATCGCTAAAAGTCGAACTCAAGGAAGCTGTCATGCAGTCGCTGGCAAAGGACAAAGGTCTGTACATGCCTGAAGTAATCCCTGTTTTAGATAAGGAATTTATAGATCATATTGAAAATTATTCTTTTCAGGAGATTGCTTTTATAGTGAGCAAAAACTTGATAGGCAATTATATTCCTGATGCTGATCTGAAAGAGATAGTGTATGGCGCGATCAACTTTCAAGCACCTGTAGTAATGCTAGATGAGAAGATAGGAACATTAGAACTTTGGCATGGTCCGAGTCTTGCGTTTAAGGATTTTGGCGCTAGATTTATGGCAGCATTGATGTCGTATTTTATCAAGAATGAAAACCAAGACACCACGATTCTTGTCGCTACTTCTGGAGATACAGGTGGCGCAGTGGCAGCAGGATTCTACAAAACACCAGGTATAGATGTCATTATTTTGTATCCAAGTGGCAAGGTAAGTGATCTGCAAGAAAAACAATTGACAACCCTTGGCGAAAATATAAGCGCTGTAGAAATAAATGGCACATTTGACGACTGTCAAGCATTGGTCAAAGAAGCTTTCCTTGACGATGAACTGAATAAAAAATATCATCTTAGCTCAGCTAATAGCATCAACATTGCAAGATTGATACCACAGAGTTTTTATTATTTCGAAGCATATAAACAGGTCAAAAAATATGGTAAAGATGTGGTTTTCAGCGTGCCAAGTGGCAATTTCGGCAATATCACAGCAGGGTTGCTAGCTAAAAAAATGGGTCTGCCGATCAAAAAATTTATCGCAGCTACC
>JBGSOH010000687.1:0-5633 GCA_041739205.1 Saprospiraceae bacterium | reverse complement strand
GGTTCGGTTGCCATAACAATGGGAAATGTATGGGTGACTGACAAAGAAGGTAATGAAGTTATGGTAGACAAAACTTGGGTATTCAAAAAAGGAAGTGACGGAAAACTTAGGATCATTGTTCATAAATCTGCCTTACCATTCACACCTGAAACAAATTAAAAAGAAATGGGTTGATTCTAATAAGATTTAACCCATTTCTTTTTACAAAGAGAATCAATTTTAAAATATGAAGACCATCCTTTACACAAGCATCTTAATGTTCATAACTTTTTTTTATTCTGATGCACAGAACGCCAGATCTAGCGATCGTAATACAATAGGTTGGTTTAATTATTTTGGTACCATAAAATTTGACTCAAAATTTAGTCTCCACACTGAATATCAATGGCGCAGAGAAGACATAGCCCGAAATTGGCAACAAAGTCTATTGCGAACTGGTATTAACTATCAAATACATCCTAACGTCCAACTTAGACTAGGGTATGCTTGGATAGAAACTTTTGCCTATGGCGATATTCCAATCAATGCTTTAGGCAGAGATTTTACAGAGCATAGAATGTATCAAATGATCACCTTAACGGATAAAATAGGTTTACTTGAACTCTCTCACCGCTTCATGCTAGAACAACGATGGGTAGGAAGATATTCAAGTGTGAATAAAACAGAAGAAGACGATTTTCCTTTTTTGAATAGATGTAGATATATGTTCAGACTTCAATTCCCACTTAAAGGTAGTGACATCAAAGACAAAACTCCGTATATAGCAATCTATGATGAAATAATGATAGGTTTCGGAAAAAACGTTGGTGAAAATATCTTTGACCAAAACAGAATAGGTCTACTATTTGGCTACAGGCATCATTCAAAATTAAGGCTAGAAGTTGGCTATATCAATCAAACCTTACAGTTAGGTCGTGAAATAAATAATCAAAATATTTTTCAATATAATAATGGACTGATTTTTAATTCGATATTTCAATTTAATTGATAAAAGTATCTAATCAATGTAACACATATTAAATTTCATTTAAGAAAATACCCTACAAATATTTATTACAGATTGTTATTTTACACTTTGTTCTCACCAATGAAGCCAACAGATCTTCTCACTCATTTTATCTCGACAATACCTTCAATGTTGACATGTCCACTACCCGTTAGTAATGCTTGTGTCTGATGATTTAGGGTAGTAATATCGATGTTTTTGAGCGTCAATGTTTTGGCTGCAGATATCATCAAACCATGCGTAGCAACTCCAAAATCAATAAAAATAATAGGACGCTGCGTACTATTAAATCCGTGGATAGCAATCGAACTAGCCACATTTATTTCAGCAATAAGATTGGTACTACTGATACCTGGCTGATCATATGTGATGGTGTCTCCATCTATTGCACAACCTACCACACTACGCAAACTACCCAATCCACTATCTCCTGAGCTAGTGACTATTTTACCTACCTTAATGATATCAACAAATGCTACACCTTTACATCCTGACGGGAAAGTCACTGTCACATAAAATGTCGAATCAGCATTAATCACAGCTGTAATACTTGATATAGTCTGTCCTGAACTCCACTGATAATTACTCCCTCCTGATGCATCTATATTTACATTCGCTCCGTTACAAACAATACCATCATCATCTGCAAAACTAGAATTCTCATTTATGATTAATGAAATATTCGGATCTGTAGTTTGACCATCATTGCAGTCATCATCATTATCCACATAGCCATCAGGTATGACTAAACACGATGTAATAAAAGCATTAGGATCCCCTAGTCCATCACCGTCTGCATCTCTATAATAGGTAAATAAATCCATTTCATCTTCCACTATACACAGTGTCACAGATGTACTATCGTTCAAACAATTTGGGTACATGGCATCTCTTACAAAAAATGAAAACTGTTCACTACCCACAAAGTTGGTATCTACGATCTCAAATTGACATATATTTTCTGCGTTTAGTATTGGTATGATGGGTGCAAAATCAATGATATAAGGACTTTCTATATTACCTATGATACGTCCTGAATCAAAAAATATCTTCGTTCGATAATACAATATTTGTTTCTTTTGACCACTATAAAATCTTAGCTGTATCGAATCTCCTACTACATGTGACCCTACAGATAGAAAAAACAGACCCGTGGTTTCATGTCTTACTGCTATGCCTGTAACCTGACCTGATGATGACATCGCAATAAGCTTATCATCTGGATGGTCAAATTGAAATTTCGGTGTATATTGAAGCTTGGCGGTGACCGTCATCGTCACTGGATATTTACTAGTAACAAACCAATTTGGCTGTGGTACAGGCGGGATGGCTTCAGTTATTATTGGATGGTAATCATAAAGCATGCTATCTCCTTGACCTCCCATTACAAACGAATCTAAAGCTACAATCTCAAATGTATCTCCTCTCACGATGCCTTGATTTGGTAAACCATTCCATACTAGCGGAGCAAATGATGGCAGTATGGTGACTTGAATATTAAATGCATACATCAGTCCACCAGGACTTGTATCATTGACTGAAATGGAAAGAACCGTATTGCCTGTAAAACCTGTTACTCCTGCAATTTGTAAGGTGTCTGAATCTAGACTTAGGATTAAATCTGGATTATTTTCGACTGACCACAATATTGCGGATTTGTCATCTCTGTTTAATATATAATCATTGAGATAAATAGGTGGAATAGGACAATTTTCCGATCCCTCAAATATTGGAATTGGTCCAAACTCCAAAGGTGGTATCCCTTCTAAGTAAAAGTCATAGATCAAATAATTATCTATAGTCCCATAAATATGTTGTGCTTGAAAAAATAAAGGTTGCCCATAAGTAAAAATGCGATCCATATCATGATTATAATACTTAATAGTCATTGTTTCGGATACATTATTGCTCACGATCGTAACAAAAAAATACAAATCATTTCCTATTAAAATAGTAGAAGAAAGTCCCCTGATTTCACTGCCTGAAAAAACGGCTAACTCATCATGCTCATTGGATGCATTTACACCTTCCAATTTTACAACTGCCGTCATTGTAGCATTATAATTATATTGGGATGGATCTGGTGCAGTCCAGTTCGATCCCTGACCTAAAACAATACCACAAACTGACATAAAAACAATCAGAATACAGTTTCGTTTTTGACTTAAGAAATATTTATTTAGGAGATAATATCTAGACATCAATTGACTTTTTTATTAAAAATTGGTAACTATTTAGGTCAGTTCCAATATCAACCGTTTTTGTCACAATTTTTGCATCTTTCAGGCAAAAATGGCGCCATAAACAATAATTCTCTGCTCTTTTGTGATGGGTTTCACCCATCACTACCAATATTTAGCCCCTACAGGGCAATAACTTAAATAGTTACAAAAATTGATAGAGGCAATTTTGTATTAATGCCTCTACCAACCTGTAACATCTATTTTATAAAAATCACCTTCTTCTGAATGACTTCTTGCGGCGTAATTACTTGCACTATGTAGGTCCCCGCAGATAGACTGTTATCTGGTTTCCAAACAAAAGTGGTTTCCCGATTCGCCTGATCACAACAGAATACATGGATCAATTCACCTAGGCTATTGGTCACCTTTATCTCAGTCTTGTCTGAAAGACCTCCTCGCCAATCTATATTTACTGTACTAGAGAATGGATTTGGATAGACTTTCAACTTTTCGTCCAAAAGGTCTTCTGATGTCGAAGAAACATTCTCTGTCAAATGTAGCAGCGTAGGACTATCAATAGCCCCGATGATGTCATTGACATTAAATGTCATTTTTTCCTTGATATCAAATACTTTGTCTTGGGCAGCACTGTAGTACTTAAGGTGGATTTGCTCACCATTTTTATTGGCATATACTGTCACAAATAGGATATATTTATCAATCGCTGGAATGTAAATGGCTCGACCATTCCCCCTTAACTCATCATTGACAAAAAGGCCTATTTCATCATTTTCTTTCAGCAAAATCCTATCTTCATTATCCACCACATAAGCTATGACATTCATGGTATATTCGTATTGTGACGGATCTAACTCCCAATTTAAAGGCCTTGATACACTAGGATTTTCAGCATCATGTTTTAGTTGAAATTCGACTGCCTGTTTTTGGACCATCCTTGCTATATCTACACCTCCTTGTAAGTTGCTTGTCTGTATATTTGGATAAATCAAGGTATCGGCTATAGTGCTTTTTAGCAAATATCCATTGGGTTCGTTCATATAGGTAAGATTTCCTACCCAACCCAAATTGGTATCGTACACTGCAAAAGTCAATTGACTTTTGATAATATCGCCTTGACTTGGCTGTAGTGTGGATAGTGCAGTATTTACTGGCAACTTGTACGTAGGCATATATCCTATCCAATTCCAGCCTTGGCTGATAGGAATCGGTAGGCTGTCTATATGTGTTCCAATGAGCGAAATAGAATCCTTAACTTGACTGTAATACTGATACATTTTGCCTGGACCAAGAGTGGTCAACCATCCGCCCCAAATACTATAATCCAAAGAGTACTGACTAAATACAGTCTGGTTTTTGATGGTAGCACCTACAGGATTGCTAAGGCTTTGTAATGTTGCACTGATATCTGGATTTAACGGATCTAAGTTTAAAGATATCCAGTTCCAACCCTTTTTGATGTATATCTTTCTCAGGAACTTACCACTTGTATGTATGACCTGAGGCGCATTAACATTGCCTATGATAGTATCAAATATAAATGGAAATGACTCTATGATATCTGCATACAGCTGACAATCAGAAGCATCCCAAATTTGAAAATCTACAGTCTCGCCCGATGTGACATTACTGTAAGCAGTAAGAAATACCACATATCCCAAGCCTGGTTTGTACTGAACTTTTGACACACCTCTCAATTCGCCATCTACATAAGCGCCTACTATGTCTTCTGTATCTGTGCTTAAGGTCCCTTCTATATTTAATTTTAAAATATAATTCGTCGAAAAATCAAAAGGTGATGCATCAAAAGCAGCAGGATCTATCACCCAAACTGGCGGTCTGCAAATGACCCTAGTATTTACAATCAACACTTCGTCGCCACCCATAAAAAATGGATTTAATCCCGTCTCCGTTCGCAAAATAATCGAGTCGAAATAATTACCAAGTGGCACATCATCTGATACTTCTATGGTAATCTCTTCGGTCTCATTGGCTACCAAGGTCCCTGAAACTGGGTACACTTTCATCCATGTAGGTATATTCTGTAATGAATACGGTACTGGATATCCACCTCTATTCTGAATATTTACGGTGATGGATTTAACTTCATCATCATATTTCACAATGGAGACAGTATCTTCTAGCCAAGCGAGTTCATTGCGATCTACGTAGAATTCCCATTTTTCATAAACATTTGTATTACCTACAAGGTCTTCGATGTTATGCAATTCAGCCCGAAGGATCTTATTTTCGTAAAACTTGTTTAGGTTTATTGGCTCAAGTATGATTTTGTTTTCAAAACAGGTAATGTTAATATCTATGACAGCACCAGTTTCAGCATCAATGAGAAGAACATAATCGATAGGATTCAGTTTTAATTTTGTGCAATTGATATGCTTGTTAAATGTAAATGAGATCTCATCTCC
>JBGSOH010000682.1:0-8964 GCA_041739205.1 Saprospiraceae bacterium | reverse complement strand
TGTTCGTAATTATGCGAAGTGATATATTGTTCGTACATTTGCGAATAAATAATTTTAGAACTTTAATAGATGACACTTTTAAGCTTGTCTAAAGGTTCATTCCAGTTTTATTTTACAGTAGATGTATATTTAAAGTAGTTTTAGTATGAAGTTTCGTCTTGCCATAGCATTTGGTTTATTTCTAATTACTCATATGGCATTTGGCCAGTTTATTACAGGTGTAGTGACAGACATCATGGGAAAACCATTGGTAGGTGCCAACATTACTTGGGAAGGTACTGAAAAGGGTACGGTGACAGATGCCAATGGAACATTTTCTATCGCCGATATTCCCGACAGTATTCGTATTCTGAAGATATCTTATATTGGGTTTATGACAGAAAAACTTAATGTGCGAGCCATCACACATTGGAAAATCCAACTCATGGAAGATGCTACTTTAGATGAGGTTAATATCACTGCCAAAGGTTCTGCGACTAGATTTGCAGATGATGTAGCCAAGGTAGAAGTGCTAGGTGTTCGTGAGATCCAACGTGCTGCTTGTTGTAGTCTAGCAGGATGTTTTTCTACCAATAGTAATGTAGATGCCAATGTTACCAATGTTGTTACAGATGCCAAAGAATTGCGGATTTTGGGTTTGTCAGGAGTCTACAACCAAGTGCTTGTGGATGGAATGCCTTTGATTCAAGGATTGGCTTATGCTTATGGGCCAGGTAGTTTTCCCGGTACGATGATCGAAAAAATATTTGTTACTAAAGGTGCTAATTCTGTCCTTCAAGGTTTCGAAAGTATCAGCGGACAGATTAATATGGAATTTCATAAAGCTGAAACTGCACCAAAATTATTCCTAAATGTATTCGGAAATTCATTCGGAGAGACGCAATACAATGCCAATTATATGGTCAAAAAAACAGGATGGAGCAATCTGACTGTTGGGCATTTGACCTTACCCGCTGGGATTATTGATAGAGACAAAGACGGATTTAGAGATATCGTTCAGACAAATCGAATTTCTTTTTACAATAGATGGTCTTATGACAATCCCGAAAAACCGAAATGGAGAACAGTCATAGCCGCTCGATATCTGAATGAAACTCGGGAAGGTGGACTCACCAATTTTGATCGAAACATACACCTTGGTACTTCGACCGTTTATGGTCAGAATGTACGCATCAATCATGGCGAATTGTACACCAAAACCAATTACATCCTGAATGACAAAGCCTCTTTGATATTGCTGAATAGCGTATTTGCTCAACATCAAGACAGCTATTTTGGTGTCAAAAAGTACGAAGGCAAGCAGTTTAATTTGACGTCAAGTCTCTATATTGATTATTATTATGGTACACAAAACCACAATCTCAAAATAGGTATTAGTCATCGTCATAATAAATTACAGGAAGACATTAGTTTTGTAGAACAATTGCCATTGCTAGATTATGCAGGTCGTTATCTGACGAATTATGACATACCAGGAGTCTTTGTGGAAAACAAATGGACGGTGTCTAAATTTACATTTTTGACAGGCGTACGTATAGATCATTTCGGTAGTTTTGGTTGGAAAGTAACACCTAGATTGCTTGTACGGGCTGATTTATCTCCAGATACCGACATTAGATTTTCTATAGGAAAAGGTTATAGAATAGCCCATGTTTTTGCAGAAAACGCCAACCTGCTAGCGAGCAACAGAATACTTAGATTATCCAATGAACTTACACCAGAAGAAGCCATCAATACAGGACTGAATTTTGTACAAACTTTTCACATAAAAGAGATCAATATTACCTTGTCGGGAGATGCTTATTTGACCTATTTTCAAAACCAAATCTTCCCTGATTTTGATAAAGAAGTTAATACAGCTATCGTGGATAATTTCTTTGGACAAAGTGTATCCAAGAGTTTTCAGTTGGAAAATAAGTGGGTGTTCTCGCCACAATTTGATGCAAAAGTAGCTTATAATTACCTAGAAATATATCGTGTAGTAGAAGGTGTTAAACAAGATTTACCTTTTGTGCCTACCCACAAGTGGAGCGCTAACACATCTTATTCTGTTCCAAATGATAAGTGGCAATTTGACTTGACTTATAGATGGATAGGCAGTAAAAAAATACCTTCCACAGTCAATTATCCTATCCAGTATCAAGTGGCCAATGTCTCTGAACCTTATCAACAACTAGACTTCCAGATCACTCGTAGATGGAAAGATGTACAAATTTATGGTGGTATAGAAAATATCTTTGACTTCAGACAAGAATTTCCCATTTTAGGTTATAATCAGCCATTCGGCCAATATTTTGATCCAGCTTTCAATTGGGGTCCGACAAAGGGTAGGGAGTTTTATCTTGGTGTTCGGTATAGCATCAAATAAACTTTTCATCTTAATCTTCTCAATGTTACGCCTTAAACCTTAAACACTTACATCTTATTAAAAATCTTAAACAAATATAAATTACATGCAAACAGATAATGAAATCAAAGAAATGGTAAGGCAAAAATACAGTGAAATAGCCTTGCAAGACAAAGACACCAATGCATCCTCATGTTGTGGTGCAGGTGGCTGTAGTACAGAAGTGTACAACATCATGAGTGAAGACTATGTCGAACTAAAAGGTTATGCCAAAGATGCAGATTTGGGACTAGGTTGCGGTCTACCCACCGTATTTGCCAAAATACAAGAAGGAGATACCGTAATAGACTTAGGTAGTGGAGCAGGTAATGATTGTTTTATAGCGAGAGCAGAGACAGGTCCATCAGGCAAAGTAATAGGCATAGATTTTACACAAGCCATGATAGATAAAGCACGTGAGAATGCTGACAAAATGGGCTACAATAATGTGGAATTTCGTCAAGGAGACATCGAGAAGATGCCCGTCGGTGGCAATATGGCTGATGTTGTCGTCAGCAATTGTGTATTGAATTTGGTACCGAATAAAAAAGCTGTTTTTGCTGAAATCTTTAGAGTTTTAAAACCTGGTGGGCATTTTAGTATTTCGGACATCGTACTCACAGGTAATCTTCCTGAAAAACTACAATCAGCAGTTGAAATGTACGCAGGATGTGTAGCAGGAGCTATCCATAAGGATGAATACTTGGGTTACATACAGGAAGTTGGTTTTCAGAATATTACCGTACAAAAGAATAAACCTATCATCATTCCTGAAGATATTTTATCAGGTTATTTGACAGAAGAAGAAGTGAAAGAATATATTGACACAGAGACATCTATCAGAAGCATCACGGTATATGCAGAGAAAATGGAGAAACCATCATCATGTACACCAGGTGGTGGATGTTGCTAAAACTTAAGTTACTTTCAAATTTAATCAATTTTTATCATTCTAAAAGGAAAAGCAATTTCGTTTGTAACATGCAAATAAGCTTAATCATAAATCTAATGATTGAGTAATAAAATGAAGTTAGTTATGGAATTCTGATAATAAAAAAATGCCCAGCAAAAGTTCGATTTTGCTGGGCATTTGACTATAAAAAGAAGACTTTATTAAAACTGATGTGTCAAACTTAAAATAATTTTTTCACCTAGAACATCAGTAGCATTCAAATCAATCGTGTATTTTTTAATTCCCAATTCTGTTATTTTAATTGTACCAGAAGCAAGGTCCACTGAACTTTGAGATATAGGTGACACTTTTTGACTTAAAATACTTCCAGAAGCATTATTAATATCAGCACTAAAAAAATCTTTAATTGGATACGTTCCATTTAGTTTTGCTCCATCTGCTAATTGGATACTGAAATTAATTGCTTTTTGCTCGTTACAATCATCAGAAACACTTGCAAGCTGAAAATTATAAAAATTGCTTGTAACTATAAATTGGGCAATAGATAATCTTTGTTTTGCACCATTTACTGTCATTTCCCCAGCTAAAACAGGAAAAGATGAACAAGCATCGTTAGTATCTTCATCGTCCTTCGAACAACTTGAATTGAAGCCTACTAATAAAGTTGCCACCAAAAGAATAGAAAATAATGAATGATTTTTCATGAAATTTTAATTTGTTTGTTATGTAATATTAATACGACACAAAGGTAGTATTATTATTAATATCCTGTAGAATGAATGAAAATATATTCTGTGAATTTGTTCTAATTTGATATCACTTTCTCTTACCTGGAAATATAATTTCCCAAATCAATGGTAAAATTGGTTCAATATATACTATTTAAAATCGCAATTCTGGATAGTTTATAAAGCTTTTTTAATCTGTTTATAATATGAATGAAGTAATTTTTCATTGTTATTAGTTGGTAGAGATATCATTAAAGTAATAAAATTGTCCGTTTAATTATGACAATTTAATAACAATTGGTGTGAACAATAAACTTTAATGAGCTGTTTGAAGGCGGATTTTATGATGGGTAAGTATTCTTATTTTAGCTTAAGTTGCCTATCACAAAATTTATATTCGCACCCAATTAATAATCGTTTAAACAATAAATATGACCTTCCAAATAGAAAGAATTAAAAGTGCTATAGAGCCAATAAGACAAGAAATTATAAACCACAAAGTCTATGCAGCCATAAAGGATGTAGAAGATTTAAAGATATTTATGAAATACCACGTGTATGCTGTTTGGGATTTTATGTCTTTACTTAAGGCATTGCAAAATAATTTAACTTGTACCAGTATTCCATGGTTTCCCAAAGGATCGGCAGACACTAGATATTTGATTAATGAAATTGTAGTGGGTGAAGAATCTGATGTTGACTTAGAAGGAAATAGGAAAAGTCATTTTGAATTATATCTCGATGCAATGCAACAAAGTGGTGCAGATACGGCACAAATCCAGAAATTTATTGAAGTTCTGAAAGAAACGAATGACTTGGACACTTCATTTAAGCGTGCTGGAGCGCCTACCGAAGCACAAAATTTTGTGAATTTCACCTTTAATATTATAGGTAGTCAAAAAGATTATTTGCAATCAGCCATTTTTACTTTTGGAAGAGAAGATTTGATTCCAGGTATGTTTATTTCGATTGTCAATGACATCCACCAAAATTTTCCTGAAAGCATTTCTATATTTAAATATTATCTCGACAGACACATCGAAGTAGATGGTGATCACCATAGCCACCTAGCGTTGCAAATGACTGAAAACTTATGTGGTCAAAATGATACTTATTGGCAAGAAGCCGAACTCGCGACCATCGATTCCTTAAAAAGGCGTCTAGATTTGTGGAATGGTGCTTATAAAGAAATTGTGCTCAGGGGAAATATCTAGATTGGCTTTTTTCATTAAATTAATATGTTGGCTTCATATGAGACTAAAGGCTGTTTGTAAATATTTTTAGCAAATTTGAATTTTTGTTATCTTTGTCCTGATATTTACATACTTGTAACGTAATTGTATACAAAGTACACAGTTGCCAAAATTTTAAACAAAATCATCATGAAAAAGCCATTTATTTTTCTCACAATCGTCAGTTTATCCTTAGCTTTTCTATCTTGTCAAAATCAAGCCAAAAAAGACAGTGGATCAGATAATCAAACAGAAGTTAAAGATACAACAGTAGTAGATAAAGGTCCTTTTTGTTTTTTATTTGCAGAAAATAAAGATAGTACTTATGTGTCACTTATGATCGATGGCACAAAAGTGAGTGGAGAAATGACTTGGCAACCATATGATAAGGATGGTGCAAGAGGAACGCTAAGTGGTACAAAGTTGGATTCTGGAGAATTGGAATTGGTGTATGCTTACATGATAGAAGGTTCTAACCAAACAGAAACCAAAGTAATGAAAATAGAAGGCGATCGTCTATTAATAAAAGTAGGTGAATTGTTGGACCCGAATAATGATGGAAATCTAGTTTATAAAGATGTTGCTCAGGCTAGTTTTACTGAAATATTGCAAAAGGTAGCCTGTAAATAAATGCATTTTCGATTTTAAACTAAAAGACTGAAATTTTGGTTTAAGTTTTGAAATATTTGGACCTTGGTATCTGTATTTATTGATGCAGTTTGTTTAGACTTGATGATATGAAACGTTTATTTCTTTATTTTTCCTTTGTATTTTCAGTGGCTTTTGTGTCTCCATCAATTGGATCACCAGATGAGACGATGATAAAGAGTGCCCAGAATTATTTATTAGAAAAAGAATATGCAAAAGCACTTGAACTATACCACAAGATTGAAAGTGAGCAATATCAATCGACTGAACTATATAAGAATATGGCGATTGCCTATGCTGGTTTGAATAACGATGCATTGGCTATCTTATATTACGAAAGAGCACTTAAATTATCCCCAAATAACAGCGTATTAAAGTCGGATTTAGATATCATCGTAAAAAGAAATCCCGAACTTGATGAAGGTGTGCCACCATTTATATTATTAAGAGTATGGCAATCTTTTACTTCATTATTTAATTCGACCATTTGGTCTGTTTTAAGTCTTTTGTTTTTTGGATTGGCAGGTTTTATTTTGTACATGCAATTGCCAATGCCAGGTATGACTAAAAAAAGCTACACATATTTAGGTATTGCTTTGACCCTCGCATTTTTATGTATATTAACATCAAATACCGCTTATCAAAAGCAATACAACCAAAATAAAATGATCATCACTGAAACCGCAGTAGTATTAAAAACTGGTCCAGATGCCGTTAGTCCAGATATCGAAAAGCTTCCCGCTGGTTCAAAAGTTGTTGTTAATGAGCAAATTGGCGATTGGGTCCAAGTGCACACCACACTCGGAGATGTAGGATGGATAAAGGTGGACCAAGGCCAGAAAATATAATATGCAAAAAACATTTGCACTGCTTAAACTTAGGTTAAGCCAAGGATACAGAATGTTAGACAGCGTAGGTTGGCTTCTAGTTTTTATTTTTCTATTTACAATCATAGGTGTAGGTCTTCAGTTTTTGCAGACATTAGTCAATCTCCAAGCTTATATGAGTTTGATATTAAGCTTTTTATTGTTGATTTTTTTAGATTATGCTCGTCCCGACAAATCATTTCTATCCAGTATTTTCCAATCTTATCTTTCGTTAGTGTCTTATTTGTCGGTAGAGTATATTTTGATCTTAATACCTATCATTTTTTATCAATGTTGGATAGGTAATATTTTTGTAGGTTTTGGTCTAGTTTTGGTTGGCCTTACAGTCGCTTCTTTATCGCCATTGCATCGTAGATCAGAATTTACTCATGTCAAACAAATGATAAAGTGGATACCAATACATAATTTCGAATTGAGATTTTTTGCAGAGAAGTTGGGTGTTTTGACCTTTTTGTTTATGATACTTGGCTTTTTGTCTTTTATTCATATTGGTGTTTTTGTGGTATGGATTGTTTTGTTTTGTTTAACGATGCCCGAAGTTTTTAAGTGGCATGAAAGTAGAGAAATGGTTCATTATAAAGCAAACTTTGTATGGAAGAAGGTACATAGCTATATGTTGACGGTGGGTAAATTAGTTTTATTGCCATCATTGATAGTGATGGTGCTATTTCCTGACATGTGGTATTTCTCCATTTATTTGATCTTTTGTTTGTTTACAACCACTTTTCTCACCATCTCGTTTAAATATGCCATGTTCACCACAGTATTCGATTCATCCGCAGCACCTAATATAGTTTTATTGTTGCTATTATTGATGTTTCTTCCGGGCGGCGTCTTGATTACTTTAGTTTATGCCATCATTCAGTACATAAAAGCTGAAAAAAACATGAAGTTGTTATATGCTTGAAATCAAAAACCTTTCCTTTTCATTCGGTCAGAAGGTCATTTATGATCAACTTAATATGACTTTTCCTATTTCTTCTATCACAGGATTGATTGGTAAAAATGGTGTGGGCAAAACAACTTTATTTCGTGTTTTAACAAAAGTCTATCGCAACCAAGGTGGTGAAGTGACTTTTAATGGTCAAGCAGTTACGCCAAATATGATTTCTTTTCTGCCAACAGATCCTTATTTTTATCCTTATATGAAAGGTAGTGAATATCTTGATATAGTGGCTAAAGATCCTAGCGAATTGATACAAAGTAGGGTATTTGCGTCACAACTAGATTTACCTTTGGATGATTTGATCGATAACTATTCTACGGGTATGAAAAAGAAAATTGCATTTGCAGCCATTTTTGCACAATCAAGACCAATCGTTATCCTGGACGAGCCATACAATGGTGTTGATCTGGAAAGCAATGAAGCCATTAAATATATCATCCATCAGTATGGAAAGGATAGGGTAGTGATCCTTTCTTCCCACATTTTATCTACTATCACCGATATTAGTGACAGAATTTACCATCTTCAAGATGCAAAGACCGTGTCATCTCACCCAAAAGAAGGCTTTGAAGCTTTTGCAAATGCTATGAAAACCCAATTGATGGACAAATTTTCTGATTCTGAATAAATTTTTCTTCCTATTTACATATTATAAAAAAATATAATATATCTTTGTCCTTTATTTCGATGTTTTGGTCTAATAAATGTAATGAAGACATCGGAGTATATATATCTTTGGAAGGATATTTTTTGATTAGGGTATTTATAATTATTTTAAAATGAATAGATTAGCTTCTTTTTTTATATTCAGTTCAGGTGCTGTGTCATCCGTATTGAAGCGTTGTCCTACAGACTATAACAAATATCAAGGCATTGGTGCTACGATATTTTTTACAGGCGTATTGTCTGCTTTATCTGCAGGATATGCATTATACACCGTTTTCGAATCTGTGGTAGCTTCTACTGTTTTTGCTATCATATGGGGAATGATGATTTTTAATCTTGACCGTTATATCGTATCAGGAATGCGTAAAAAATCAAATTTCCTTAAAGAATTTGCCATGGCTGCACCTAGGATTGTGTTGGCTATTTTTATCGGTATCGTGATTGCCACACCATTAGAACTCAAACTTTTTGAATCGGAGATTAATGCAGAAATAGGCATGATGCAACAAGAAACCTATAAAGAACAAGATGATCTTCTCAAAAAAAGATATGAAGCTG
>JBGSOH010000647.1:0-1743 GCA_041739205.1 Saprospiraceae bacterium | reverse complement strand
CTCCTTCATCAATCAATGCCTTCGACCATATTCTGTACATTGGAAAAGGAATTATTTCCAAATCAAAACTCCAGTGCACATAAATCAGAATTTTTGATGTTTTATCTTTTTCTCTGATTTTTTTTACCTCATTAAGAATTTCTTGATGATTTATTGTATGAATAAATACACCATTTTGGGGATTATTCTGGTGGTACAATAAAAAATCCCAACAAGAAGATAAGACTATGATTTTCTGACCATGATCATCAAATGAAATAATTTTACTTGCTTCTTCTTTTGAACGACCAGCACCGTTATAAGCAATATGGTTATTCTCTAATAATGATACCGTGTGGTCGTACTGTCCGACAAGGTCTAAAGTATGATTATTTGCTAAACTTACCGCTTTAACACCTGCACTAGCTAATGTTTTAATAACTGTGGAATGGTTATATAAAACTGGCTTACCTTGGTGATTTACTACTTCATCACAAACTAGGCCTTCTAAATTACAAATGATGTTTTTAGTATCAAAAAGCGATGTGTTAGTAAATACTGAAGCCAACTTCATATTCAGAGCAGATGTAGGACATGCTATATCACCTAAGACGATCATTTATTTCTGTTGTATTTTTGTTTTGCATTTGATTTTGTCACCATTTTTGCATCATGTAAGCAAAAATGGCGCCAAAATCAGTCTCTTTATTCATTATTACAACGGATTTACATCCGTTGTTAATAATATTTTACCCTTACAGGGTTATAGTTGAAAAGTTAAAAATATAAAAATTCAATGCAACCTCATTACTTGTCCTAATTCATCTGTAGACATAAATTCTACATCAGGCCACCTCTTTGTAATTTCTTTTAAAAGGTTTCGCAGTATCGACAAACTCTTAGTTCTATTGGATTCATCAAGACTTCCGATAAAATTTTTTCTATGTGGACCTAGGATGGCAGGTTTGTTATATTTAAATGCTGTTTCTATATCTTTCAAGGCCACACTTAACCAATCAACTCCTGGATCATTTGGCTCAAATAGACAGTTTCTCAATACATACTTTTGCCCATAAGTATTTGATTGTCCTAGATATCTTATCGTCTTTTTTGATCCATACGCTGGAGTGGGTATATGATAAATAAATGAACCATACAATAATGAAACCCCCATTTCAGAAGTTACTTTTTCCAATGATGGGTGAAATAAACCGTTGGGAGGTACAAAAAACGAAGACTTAAATCCAAATAGTTTTTCAAAGATATCTAAACCATCTTTTACAATAACAGCTTGTTGGTCTAAATCTTCAAGTGATTGGATACTAAAAGCTACTTGATAGGAAGGTTGGTTGTGTGTTCTATCATACCCCCATATTCCATGATCAAAAGCGATTTTGGTTTGAATGTCACCTTTTCTTAAGTTTTCCATCCAAAGCAATACATTCAGATGTTCGCGACTATGAGATTGTGGAACGAATAACTTGTTGCGAATCCCTTCTTTCCATACATCAAAGGTACGATTGTGGCTTTGGTATTTTTCTAAGGTTTTTGTGAATGGTTCATAATGGTATTCTTGAAAACCTGAAGATGCTATTTTGTCAAAATCTGGATTGGCTACTACACTTACTGCTGTGAAAACTGCTGGATTATTATTTTTGTCTCGTACTGAATTTAAAACTTCAAACAAAGCTGTCAGATCATCTTCATTCGCTAGTGTATCATATCTATTAAACAAATAGCCCCCTGCACTATCGAGCTTTATAC
>JBGSOH010000184.1:0-6765 GCA_041739205.1 Saprospiraceae bacterium | reverse complement strand
CCACATCAAATGGAGCGCACTACTCAAACGAGCAGATGCCATGGATTGTGAGTTTATCGCTACTGGACATTACGCCATTATCAAAGAAGAAAATGGTCGTAGATTCATTTCTAAAGGAAAAGATGATCGAAAAGATCAGTCTTATGTGCTTTGGGGACTTACGCAATCATGTCTTGAGCGAAGTAGTTTTCCTTTAGGTGGCTACAGCAAACCAGAGATCAGACAGATGGCAAAAGATTTTGGATATGAAGATCTGAGCAAAAAGCCGGAGAGTTATGAAATTTGTTTTGTTCCTGACAATGATTATCGTGGTTTTTTGAAGCGTCGTGTGCCAGGATTGGAAGATAGAGTCAAAGGTGGTACTTTCGTAAATGCAAAAGGAGACTTCCTTGGCAATCATGAAGGATATCCTTTTTATACTGTTGGTCAGCGCAAAGGACTCGGTGGCGGATTTAAGACACCTATGTTTGTGACAGAAATATTGCCAGAGACCAATACTGTCGTCCTTGGCGAAGTGGATGAATTGATTCGAAATGGCATGAGTGTAGGACAAATCAATCTCATGAAATATGCAGCTATACACGACGGAATGGAAGCTGTGACACAAGTTAGGTATAATGATAAAGGCGTACTTGCTTCCTTACATCCTAAAGGAGATCAGGTAAATGTATCGTTTTATGCAAATGTGAGAGGTATAGCACCTGGTCAATCTGCTGTATTCTACGAAGGAGATGATGTCATCGGTGGAGGTATCATTGGACAAAGTATGCTGAAGTATGAAAATGTGTGAAACAGATAATAATTTCTTTATAGTATGCGTTAAGATGCTTAATACTAAATTTTAATAAATTAAATTTTATCATAATATGAAAAATTTTGTCTTTCTACTACTATCTTTTGTTACAATATTTATGATGACTTCTTGCGAAAGTGAAACCGAAGTATTAGATGAGTCCACCTTTGGATATGATTTTTTTCCGGTCAGTGTTGGTAAGTCTTGGGTCTATGCTTCAGATAGTATCATATTGTCGTCAGGAGGTACAAGGAGAGATACATTTAGATCATTTATTAGAGAAGTAGTAGGAGATACATTTGTGGACGCTACTGGTAACACAGCATTTAGATTGCAGAGATTCTTCAAAAGAAATGAGTCAGATCCATGGATTTCTACCAATACCTGGACTTGTTCAGTAGACAAAAATATGGCAATCAGAACAGAAGAAAATGTTAGGCAAGTGAAATTGGTATTTCCGATTAAGAAAGGATTGAGATGGAATGCAAATGTATTTTTGTATGAAGATTTAACTGTAGTTGTTGGTGGCGAACCCATTACTTTATTCCGTGGATTGAATCCAAGAATGGAAGAAATAAATGAACCATTTGATTTTAATGGACAGCAAGTGCCAGCGATCAAAGTGAATTTGGTAAAAGAAAACACCATCATTAACTTTAGGGACATGACCGAGTTTTATGGTAAAGGTATTGGTCTTTTGAAACGTGAAATGATCGTTTATGATTCAGATGGTAGTAGACCGAATGACCCGTGGGAAACCAAAGCACAAAAAGGATTTAAGCATACACTTACTTTGATAGAAGTAAATTAGACAGACGCAAAATGGCAAAAAAGTTTGTAAAAATAGGCAATATTCTCAAACCTGTAGGTACACGTGGTGAGATGAAAACAGATATTCCAGATGAATTTCTTGAAGATTTTGTAAATGCCGCCCATGTATTTATCCTTATTAATGGTTCTTATGTGCCATATTTTATCGAATCTGTAAGAGAAACCAATCAAATTTTAGTTAAGTTTGAAGAAATGGATGATCCTGAAGAAGCGTCTACTATCAGTTTGAAGGATCTTTATATGGAAGAAAAAAATATTACTTCATCAGAATTTGCAAATCAAAAAGACAAGGAACAGCTCCTGGATTTTGCCATATTCAGCAATAATGAAAATATAGGCACGATCATAGCTGTTGAAATTTTTCCACAGCAGATTATGGCCGTTGTGCAGAAAGATGCTAAACCTTTCTACTTACCATTGATAGATCAATTTATCGTAGAAATCAATGATAAAAACAAAATAATTTACATGAATTTGCCAGAAGGCATTTTGGATATTTAATGTCTGGAAATTAGGTTTTCTTATAAGCCTGATAAGGCTTGAATATGAATAACCATAGGCGAAACCTATGGTAAAAAGACTCAAAAAAACAAGCCTGACAGGCTTGAACCAAATAAACTGTTTAATTTAACAACCTACCATTAATCAAAACTAATCTACGCTCCTTCAACAAAATTCTACCTATTTGTCATTAATTTTACTTTTAAGCTTGTTGTATCCCAAAAATGGTAAAATACTCCTAAAACTTATTTAATTTTGCACCAACACCTATTTATTGAGAGCACCAATGAGAATGAAGATGCAAATTCTTTTGCGTTTGTATTTCCGCGTATCTATATTTGTTTTTATAGGATTATGTGGCGTACAAGGGCAAAATTTATATACCAAGATACACATCGGGGCCATGTATTATCATGGAGATCTGACACCTAGGACTATAGGGCTCAGCACCGGTCCTGCTAGATTTAGTTGGGGAGCTACACTTGGTAGCAATGTCACGGATTGGGCTTCTATAAATGCTCGTTTTATGAGTGGTCGATTGACAGGAGATGATCGATTCTCATTAGATGAAACTAG
The DNA here is from genome assembly GCA_041739205.1 of Saprospiraceae bacterium. Taxonomy (GTDB): domain Bacteria; phylum Bacteroidota; class Bacteroidia; order Chitinophagales; family Saprospiraceae; genus OLB9. The sequence continues at coordinate 4,064 of JBGSOH010000184.1, read as the reverse complement.
AAAATCACGCAATCTTAATTTTACAACCCCTATTTACGAATTTGGTATTTATACGGATCTCAAAGTAAATAAACTCATTAAAAGATTAGATAGATACAAGGTCAGGCTATACATTACAGTTGGTCTGAATTTCTTTAGATTTAACCCATCTACCACATATCAAGGTAAGTCAGTAGCACTTCAGCCCATAGGAACAGAGGGCCAAACGATGTCAAGTAATGATAAAAAACCATATAGCCTTACAGCAATTTCAAGGCCAATAGGAATAGCAATAGAGTTTGACTTGACAAAAAAAATAAGCATTGGAATTGAAGCCGCACCGCGTAAAACATTTACAGATTATCTAGATGATGTCAGTGGTACTTATGTAAATTATGATGAAATGATGGCAGCAGGTAATTATCTCGGCGCCCAACTGTCAAACAGAACAGGAGAGTATTTTGGCACGGATAATGCTAGAGTACCTACAGGAACACTACGAGGCAATCCTAGTCAAAACGATTGGTATACACATTTCGGTTTTTATATTAAGTATACATTTATAAAAAAATCAAGTTCAGAATCTCCCAAAAATAATGACATAATTGATGGAGTAATTAAAAATTAGTTTAGTTATGATTAAGTATTTGTTCATGTGCTTCATGTGTTTGTCTTTCTCTGTTGAAGGGCAGTACATTGATGTTGGTGCAAGTATTGGAGGAACTACGTACCAAGGAGATATCAGTCATTACAGTAGCCGCGTCAGTTTTCAAGGTGCCAGATTCCTTAAGAGCATACATTTAGGCTACCATTTTTCAGAATCAATTGCATTAAAACTAAAATACACTAAAACGTCCATAAGTGCTTATGACAGAGATTCCAAGGATGCATGGAGAGCAGCTCGTAATTTGCATTTTGTGACAGATATAAAAGATGTTTCTTTATTGGCAGAGTTTGAATTATTGGATATGTTTAAAAAACTGCGCAAATTTAATCTTAAGCCATTTGTTTATTTTGGTATTACCTATTTTAATTTTAACCCCAAGGCGTCTTATAATGGAAGATGGTATGACTTACAGCCATTAAGCACAGAAGGCCAAGGATTGCCAGGACACAAAGCTCCATATTCATTACACCAGATAGGCATTCCTTTTGGTTTTGGATTGTCTTATTTTATAAGACCAGATGTGTATATCTCCTTTGAGATAGGACCTAGGATTACATTTACAGATTATTTAGATGACGTTTCTGAAGATTATCCAGATTTTGAGTTACTTAGACAATTCAAAGGTCCCATAGCTGCTGATATTTCTTACCGGGCGGACGAATTACCTGGTGGTCCACCTGCTAATGAATTAGAAAGTGTAGCCAGAGGAAACGACAGAGATAATGATTGGTACTTTTTTAATAGCTTTACAGTGGGATACAAACTCAATGTAGTAGAATATAAAAAACGAAGAAGATCATTCCGCCAAGGGCGTAAATGTCATTTTTAAGTTAATCCTAAAGTGATGGGTTAAAGCTAACTGAATGAATGCAGATGGGATGAAATGTTTTTAACCATCTAAAATATCCCAAAGGGATGCTTGTTTATAGAAAAACGAATTTAAAAAAACACCAAAATCCCATAGGGTTGACACGATTATTGCAAAACGACACCTATGAACTGATCATCATTCCATGCCAAATAAAGACAATAAAGAATAAAACAACATTGCAATGACAGCGCTCACAGGAATGGTAAGTATCCATGCCCAAAGAAGATTGATCGTTACGCCCCATCTAACTGCAGACAATCTTTTGGTAGCGCCTACACCTATGATAGATCCAGTAATGGTGTGCGTAGTAGAGACAGGTATTTTGAGCATTTCCGTTATAAATAGGGTTAATGCTCCAGCGGTTTCAGCAGCTACCCCTTCGAATGGAGTTACTTTAGTGATTTTGGTTCCCATTGTTTTGATGATCTTCCAGCCACCACTCATGGTTCCAAGGGCAATCACGGTATAACAAGACAAAGGTACCCAATTAGGCATTTCTTCGAAACTTGTGATTTGGTTTCCAGCTATTAAAGCTACTGTAATGATACCCATTACTTTTTGACTGTCATTTCCGCCATGGCCTATACTAAATGCTGCAGAAGAAACTAGCTGCATACGTTTAAACCATCTTTCGCTCTGTGCATAATTAAGCCCACTAAGGAACAGTGTAAATAAAGCTATGACACCTACGATAAAACCAATCAATAACCATTTTACGTTTTCCCCAAAAGCTAGTAAATTCATCAATGCTGACTTAAATCTTGGTTGATAAGTGGTAGCTATGATCTTTTCTTCATCTTTTCTCAAGACTTTAAAGCTTACAGCATCACCTTTTTGTAAGGATTTAATCGTAGTGGCTAATGATTTATCATCTGTAATTGCAACATCATTTATATTCTGTAAGACATCTCCCTTTTTTAGACCCATCATATTGGCAGGCGTTTTGAAAGACACATCTAGTTTTACACCATTATCTACAGTTTCTGCTTTTTTGATACCTATTATTTTTGCAGGACTCTTTACCATTAGATTTGGGATGAAGTAAAAAACACATCCTAAAATCGCAAGGGAAAGTAATTTGGGTAAAAATGTCTTTTTAAAAGCATGCAAAAACCATATACTAATGATAAAGGCCATGATCATCCCTACCAAAGGTGCTAAAAATATAAAGGATGCTGTTTTTAATATGATACCAGAGTCTATAGCTTCAAAACCAGCATGGGCAATTGCGGATCCTGCAAATCCACCAATTAGAGTATGTGAGGAACTAGAAGGAATACCAAACCACCAAGTCAACAAATTCCAGAATATAGCAGCAAGAAGTCCAGCCATGATTACGGTAAGTGTGATGTATGGCACTCCAGCACTATTGACTCCTTCATTGACCGTTTTTGCTACCGTATTGGCAACACCATGATCTTTGAATATAAAATAAGCTACAAAATTAAATACAGCTGCCCAAACTACTGCTTGGAAAGGTGTCAAAACTTTGGTGGAAACAACCGTAGCTATTGAATTTGCTGCATCGTGAAACCCATTGATGTAATCAAATATTAGGGCCAGCGCTATGATGATGATAAGTAACGTCATAATAAGTTGGTAGATGGGAAATGAATACTTCCTAAATCAGTAGGTTAAGTTAAGCGTACTTTATGATGATTGACTCTATGACATTAGATGCATCTTCGCATTTGTCTGATATAACTTCCAGGTCTTGATAAATATCTTTCAACTTAATGATCTGAATAGGGTCGCTATTTTTTGCAAATAAATTTAGGATTGCACTATCTAAGACATCATCTGCTTGGTTTTCAAGACTATTGATAAGTACACAGTCATGTTTGATCTGACTAATGTTTTTCATACTTCTAAGCTTATTTACTGCATCTGCAAGTGCTACAATTGATTTTTCACTGATGTCTACAAGTTCTTTCATGTATTGATCAGTGGTTTCTACATTGTATGTCAATATTTTTTTGGTGGCAGCATGCATATAATCAGCTATATCATCTAGAGAAGTTGCTAAGTAATGTATATCTTCTCTATCAAAAGGTGTGATAAAGTTTCGACTCAACTCAACAAAAATTTGGTGGGTATATTCATCATTTTTGTGTTCCCCTTGCTCAATGTTTTCAAGCATTTTGAAACGAGTAGGTACGTCTTTTTCATCAAGCGCTGTTTTTAGCTGAGTAATCATTTCTTTAAGATTGACTACTATATTTTCAAAGACTTCATAAAATACTTTGTCTTTAGGCAGAAAAAGTCTGATTAAGTTGTTCAATGTCTATTATTTAACGTTGGTTATCAAATTGCGGCGCAAATGTACAACGAGTTGGCTTCATATCCATCATTCATAAAAAATTAATATTAAATTAATATAGAAATAAGATATGAATGGATTAGAGATTTAGGCTCTATATGGTATTGAATGGGTAAAATATATAAATAGTTGTATCTTAGTGTTATGAATAATGAGCAAATTTTTGCAATGGCGTTAGGTCTAGTAGCTCCATGGGAAGTTAAGAGCATATCGTTTGAAGCCAATTC
>JBGSOH010000603.1:0-2271 GCA_041739205.1 Saprospiraceae bacterium | reverse complement strand
GAGAATCCATGTATATAGGCACATTAGGGGATTTAGTAAACGCCACTCTAGAAGGTTTAATAATTATCCTTAAAGTTCAATGGCAGTTAAAGATTTAGTCAATAAATCTTTCATGGTATAGATATTATTATTGCTTAAAGTTGGCATCCAGTCTCGATTACTGCCAAGATAGGAGTTTTCATCTAGTTCCATAAGTCCGATCAAAACTTCTGCAATTATGGTGGCACCCACAGGTCCGAGACCTTCCCCTGGTAGGAAATTAGTTTCTGACTCCATCCTACCTATTACTTCTGCTTCTGCCAGAATGTAATACCACAAAGGTGTTCCTGCTGACAGGTCTACATTATGTGGAGATGTTCTATTGATAATAAAATCATTAATACTATCTATTTCGCTTGCTGGTCTCCCGATGGTTTTTGCTACATTTTCGCCAGAAGGCAGTAAAAAACTTTGTGATCTTCTCAAGTTTCTTGTAGCTAACGACTTGTCATCTGGATTTGGTGATGGTACAAATGGAAGGTCTAATAATATAGGGGCAAGTGTGCTATCTAATTTTTCTGCACGCTGATAGGTGCCATCAAAATCAAATAATACATCCCAATCTATAACCTGATTTGTGCTGGTGATTTTAGCAAAACCTTGGCCAAATTCTGGTGAAAATATGCTGTGAGTGTTGCCATTCACTTTCAATTTTAAGTTTTGAGCAATCATTGTATGACCGAAACGATATGCCGCCACTGAAAATTCCACAGGGATAAACGGATGAAGACATGGTTTGTAGAACTTTCTGCCATTACCTAGAATGTCTTGTACGACTTTTCTACCACACAATGTAGGTAAAAATTCATTTAATATGATCCAATGATAATGCCAAACGACGGTTTTTTTTGCTTCTGAGTAAATTTCTTCAGGAGAAAGGGTAGGTTGATTTGTTTTAATGTCTAAATAAACGGCATTATAGAATCTAACAAAAGCTAATTGGAGTTGTGAGATCACACGGTTTTCGTCATTACGCGGGTCGCCAATGATGGCTGCTCCTTTTCCATTTCTTGCTAAATCGTTTTTTTCAAGGTTTTGCCCTTGGTCTGCATTTTTATTTGTTTTGCCTGTTAATAGGAAGAAACCTTCACTTTTAGATGCGTACATAAAAGGTTCGTCTTCTGGCCCACCGCCAAATACACAATCAAGATCTAACTGAGCTGATCTGGTATTTGCAATTTGGTTTGGATTGTTGATTCTGCTAAAACTTGAAGTCGTATCAAAAGTTATGTCGTGGTCAATAAATTGACCCAAAAATATCATTCCAAGAGGCACTGCATTTGTGAATTTCGGGACGTTCCCACCATCCATTGGACCTGCTTTTTTACCGAGATTGGATAAAGATGGTGGAATATTATATAGGGGCGGTAAATTCCTAAATAATCTTCCAAATCTACCAAAACTTTCTTCATTAAAAGAGTCTAAAGTGCAAAGAATATTTTTGCCTTCAAAACTGTGAAAACCATGATGGCTTAATCTAGACATTTGTTTAATTTTTAAATTTGCTTACTTTGTAAAACGGTGTTCAGCTCGTCCGGAAGTAAAAAGATCTATTGATGTTTGTAAATGATTTTGAAATGCAAAGATATTTGCAATCTGTGGTTATGTCAATATAACTTTTGTTATACTCTTTTAAAAACAGGTATTTAAAACGAAAAAATGGTTTTATTGAGAATATTATATTTTGTAATTGCTTATAATGTATCATGATGGAATCTGGATTATATGGGGTAAGAGTTTGTACTTTAAGTATGAGTCCACTCCAAGAACACAAATTGGTTGATAATCAGACGTTTTTTACCCTGATCCTTAAGGTAAATACCCATGCTCCTAATGGGGTAAGTCTGAATATCAATGCAGTAGAAATCAAGATTTTTCATTTTATTTGAACTAAGGACTTTTCAGAGTACACTTAAGTATTTATACTTAAAAGATGATTAGTATTTCTACGCTTGTGGCGGTCATTGTATCGCCCCACTTTTGCAGTATTAATTTCATAAAACGATGGTCTTGTGTAACGGTCGTTTTATGGATATCAAAAGCGGAATCCGAAAAGCTTAAAGAGTAGGAATCAACACCAAAAAACAAATTATCATGACCACACAAAACAATTTTCACGGTGCTATCGGCGCATGGATTGATTCAGAACTCCATCCCACAGGTGCTACTTCTCCTTCATCTCCTAACAGTAATTTTGTCTCCATGAAGCTCAATCATGTGTACGCAAGCCTA
>JBGSOH010000600.1:0-2132 GCA_041739205.1 Saprospiraceae bacterium | reverse complement strand
TCGTCTAAGGTTGCGATAACTTTGAATTTTATAGTGAAATTCTTTGTTATCAATCTCAAGTGGAACACAAAGGTACATATATTTATTTATTATATGTATTTTTTACTCCTGAATAGTTACAATTTCTGTTTTATAATAATCTCCATTAGGATCTTTCAGATTGCTGATAAATTCACAAGGTATATTTGGTCCGATATTGGGATCTGCGGGAGTATCACATATAAGGTCTCCTGCATTGGCACAATTGGATTGATTGACAAATTCAAATCCAAATTTTGCTTCGAAGGTGTGGTAAAGTCCGAAGGTGTGTCCTAACTCGTGCATGAGTCCTTTACCTGATTTTGGCACTATGACAATACATTCATCACTTTTTGTGATACCATTATGTACTGAAAATGAATTTACTCTTTCATCTAAAACCTTGTCTGTGAAATATAGATTTATCCTTCTTTTTTTCTGAAATCTTGATGTGACTAAGCCTACTTCTATTTCATCTTTGATGTCGTCAAATGAGTAGTCAACGATAGTATCTATTTTGCAATAATCAAAGGAAATACAGATAGGGGCAAAAGCATCATTGGCAGCTTTGAATAGTGAATCTAGACGTTGCAAGGGCATATTAGTATCTCCAACACTATCCACAGCTATATGTACATAAACAAAAAATGTTCTTTCTACACAGGGTAAGTTTTTGTTCTTTAAATACAATGGATCTTGTCCGAATGTCGAACTCCATAAAATGGTACAAAAAATGGTTAAAAATATGTTTTTCATCATGTCGATAAATTTATGTTTTTTTAAAGATCGTCTTACAGTCGTGGACAAAATACAATGGGTTTCAACTTTGGTGTATGTGGCTTATATAGAATGTAATAAGCACCCAATTCAATAGCTCCAGGATTAGGAATAAAGTCGACAGTCTGACTTGTCAATACATCAAAACTCAAACTGATATAAAGCCTTTCAGCTGTGTATCCTGTGATAAAATCTAATGATTCTCCCATTCTATGACTGAGACCTACGATGCCTTTCCACTTATTTTTTTTAGCGATTCGCCACTCTGAAAGCATTTGAAGATTGACATTAGATTGTTTTTCAGCAAATGAAAGGTAGATCGCAGGTTGGAGAGCAACAACTTTGCTAACATCTGTTTTGTAGGCTGTATGTATATTAAATCTACTTCCTAAACTTGCATCGTTTCCACCGAATATTTTGTAAGTAGGATTATTCAGATGTATCACTGCAAACCCTGCTTCGAATACATTTTTTTTATTGATCCTAGATTTGAAATGAACGCCAGAATGTATGGAAAGTGCATTCGCATTAAAGTCATTGAGCACTTTTCTATCGTTGTCAGGTATGCCTAGTAGGGTAGACTCGCTACGGTATTGATCAGTATTGGCAGTGAGTGAAAATCTATTGATAGCTGCTCCGATACTGATGACATTGTTTTGTTTTTTATCTATGGGAATATGATAAGCCACGTTCAAACCACCACCTGTGGTTTTAAGTGCGAGTGATCCAGTTTTGTCATAATTCAAATTAAATCCTGCCCCTATCCAATGGTTTTTGTTTATTGGTGATACAAAATTCAGTTCTATACCTGCTACACCATGTTCATATGTCCGTTGATATTGCGTTCTACTAGCTACTTGTAGTTTTAGATAACCACGAAAGTCTCCAGTCTGTGCAGGATTGAAAAAATTGGTTACGGTCCTGTAATTTGTAAAGTGGACGTCCTGACTCATCAAGCTGCCGTAGCTCAAGATGTATAATAAAATCAATTTTATAGTGCGCTTCATTTCCGATGTTTAATCTGAGAGTATGTTTAAAGTTTTTATTGATTAGCAACTAAGAAAATTTTTAAACATACTCTTAATACGATGTAAACATACTATAAATCAATTAATGATGTATCTACTTTTATAAAAAATGGTAAGAAAAAATAAAAGTAAGTATCAAGGCGACAATTTGGTAGTTTTTTTAATAAGTACCTTAAATCCGCAAGCTACAATAAAAATAGAGTGAGAAAGTCAATAAAAATAAGTCTTTAAAGATTTCTCACTCTCAACAATTTTCACTAATTTTGGTGAAAATCATAGCGGTATGGTAAAAGTAGTAACTTCAAGTGA
>JBGSOH010000564.1:0-12888 GCA_041739205.1 Saprospiraceae bacterium | reverse complement strand
TTGGAAGATGGATACAAAATCCTACTTGATTGTGGTCTATTCCAAGGCAAAGGTCCTCACATATGGGACTGGAACAATCAATGGCATTTTAAACCATCTGAGATAGACTGCCTGATACTTTCTCATGCTCATATAGACCATAGTGGACGTATCCCTAAACTTGTGAAAGATGGGTATTCAGGACCTATCCACTCGACACATGCCACTAGAAGTTTATGTGCTGTCATGCTCCAAGATAGTGCAAAAATACAAGAGATAGATGTACAATGGCATAACCAAAAAATCCAACGCAAACGCAAAAAAGAAAATAGCATCCTCAGAGAGCCTCTGTATACAAGCGACGATGTAGGCCCCACAATGGTAAAATTTGAAGGTCATCCATATGATGTTTGGGAACAAGTACACCCGAATGTTCAAGTATTGTATCGTGATGCAGGACACATATTAGGTAGCGCATCTGTTACGCTGAAAATCAATGAAAACGGTAAAGAAACCATCATAGGATTTACGGGTGATATCGGCAGACCAGATAGACCAATACTTCGTGACCCACAACCAATGCCAGAAGTAGATTATCTTATTTGCGAGTCCACTTATGGTGACCGAGTCCACGAATCAGGTCCTGAACAATCCGCACAATTCCTAGAAGTAATCAGACACACTTGCGTAGAAAAACGTGGTAAACTCATCATCCCAGCATTTAGTTTAGGTCGTACACAAGAGATCGTCTACATGCTAGACAAGATGGAAACTGCAGGACTTTTGCCACATATAAAAATCTATGTAGATAGTCCCCTTGCTGTTAATGTCACCCATATTTTCGGCTTACATCCGGAATGTTTTGACAATGAAATAAATGAATATATGCTCACGGATGAAAATCCATTCGGCTTCAATAATCTATTTTATATCAAAGAAGTAGAAGCATCCAAGTCGCTCAATGCTAGCCAAGAACCATGTATCATAATATCTGCATCAGGGATGATGAATGCAGGTCGTGTGAAACATCACTTATTCAACAATATAGAAAATCCTAAAAACACCTTCTTAATGGTAGGTTACTGTTCCCCAGAAACTCCAGGTGGAGTCTTACGTTCTGGTGCAGAAACAATTAGGGTTTTTGATGAAGACAAAGTGGTGAGAGCAGATATAAAAATCATGGATTCATTTTCTGCCCATGGTGACAAAAATGAAATGTACGATTTTATAGAAAATCAAAAAGGACACGTCAAAAAGATATTTTTAGTCCATGGTGAATTAGATACACAGACCAGTTTTAAGCACTTCTTGATAGATAAAGGTATGGGTATGATAGAAATACCAAAACCAGGAGAAGAAGTTACTTTGTAAGCTAAGTCAAATATCTGTCTATATTAGGAGAATCTTTAGATTTGTCCTTTCAGAGTTTGTAAATAAATATTAATCAGTAGTATGCACATATAATATTAATAACTTAATACATTTTGACTACAATATAGATTTTTGACATCTTTAATTCCGAGTGTGATGTCTGATCGGCCTTTTCGTTTTTAGTCAAAACTTCATAAAATGGCGTTAAGAAGCGAAAACTGTTCGAGCTAATACGAAAGTAAAAACGAGTAATTATGAACGTAGTGGCACTAAAGCCAATTACGAGATACTAATTACAAAAGCGAGTTTTTTCGGTTTAGCTATTTTTTGATGTTTTGGCGTTAAGAAAATGAAACAGCCTTGTGCGCCGCGGCGCATGTTTCTTTTGTCTTAATACAAAAGAAAAAGACGTTAAAATCAATCTACTATCAAAATTGTCATCCACTAATATAGTAAATGAAGTACAAAATTTATAGTTTCTCCATTAATCATTTACATTGAAACTTCAGTTTAGATTTGTCCTTTAAATACTAGATTTCTCTAATTCCGCTTTCAAAAAATCAATTACTTGAATCTCTGAAGCATCTACATTGTTTAACTGTGCCAAATACCAACTCACCCAATCTCCTAAGTGGGTCATGTACATCATTTTTTCTGTGAGTGACTGACCTTTGGAATAAATTTCGATCACTGTAGGCGCTAACTGACTGATGATTTGTTTGGTGATGTCTATTCTGATTTGGTTTCTTTTCAGATCATCCCTATTTCTTAAAAATATAACAGCAAGGTCTTCATGTTTGGACTTCCAACCTACAAGTTCGTTGTGATTCATCTCAGGGATGACATGGTGCCAACACAAGACTTTAGCGTTTTCATTGATTTGTTGTCTCCATCTGATGGCTACAGATTCGTTGCGATCTGTGGTATAAATGACAGGTGTCTTTTTGACTAAAAGTCCCGCAAGCTTTTCCGCTTTTTGTATGATATCTTCTTGCTCAAAACTCAATAAGTCAGCCGCTACTCTCACTTGATCAATGATGTTATGAGAAATTAGACCCATTTTGTGAAGGACAAATAACTGCCCCACCATTGAAAAACCTAAACAAGCTCTTGGCGATGGCCACCCTTTGGGCAAATTCAAATGATCCAATTTGTGTACTAATGCTTTATCTATGATTTTCCCACCAGAAGCGATACATACCACTTTTGATTTAGCTATTATGGCTTGTTCCATAGCAGCAATTGTCTCTTCTGTATTTCCAGAATAAGAAGACACGATTACAAGCGTATTTTCATCTGTATATGATGGAAGTTTGTAGCTACTCTGTACGATATAAGGAACAGAACATTCGTCACTAATCAAATCTGACACATATGCTCCGCCAATTCCAGAGCCACCCATCCCTGCCATGATGACCTTGTGTATAGGTTTTGTATGTGGATGAATTATGGCTTTTTCCCCTATTTCGATCGCCTCTCTCAGCTGAGCTGGAAACTTTTTTATCAATTGATCCATCATAAATCTTTAATTTGGTAATAGTACATATTCATAACTCATTGATATTCTATATATATATATATATATGAAAATTAAATTTATAAAAAACATTTCCTAAAAAGGTAAAAGTATCAATAATTCATGTATTTTTGTTTTGAAAATAAAATTAAATAAGCGATAAAATTTATAATTTATAAAAACACAACATTAGCTTTTCGAAAAAATATATTTACAAACTAGCATCGTCCAAAATTGAAAATATTATCTCGAGAAGAAATTATAAAATACAAAAAGAAACACACCATTATGAACATAAAAAGAGAGTCCACGATCACCCATCGTATAGGGAAAGCAGACCCTCAACTCGCGACTAAACGAGGCTGCAAAGATATGGATTTTATTGATATGAACGGAATGTGGTGGAATTATTCACAATTTTTCACATTTAAAATTCATTTCTTTATGAAGCAATTTAAAATTTTTAGCAGCTTTATTATTTTTATTGGTTTTTTGCTGTTTGGACAGGATGTATCAGCACAGTGCGAACAAATCTTTATATCATCGGGTACACCAATGTGTGATGATAATGAAACGCCTGCCATAACGACAGATGATGTTTTTTATGTATGGGTCAGCTTCACTAATCTAGGAAACCCTACAGGAACGTGGAGTTCTACGGATCCAACATTTCCGAGTGGTGATTATGTCAATGAACCAGTACTGTTTGGACCGTACCCAATTTCAGGGGGTAATGTATCTGTTACTATAACAGACGATTTAACATCCTGCAGTGAAACCCTTACATTCATTGCTCCTACTCCTTGTAGTGTGGTACCTCCTATGTGTCCTGATTTTGATGTTTGTTTCACTTTAATAGATCAAGGACCATGTGATGCCACTTATGAAGTAGTTGTTGTGGGTGATTTTGGTTCTTCTATTAACATTAGAGATTTATTTTTTAAAGTCCGAACTATTGGAGGTACGATTACAAGTTTTGATTTTTCAAACTCGAGTGTTCCTTTGAGTGATGCAGGAGTAAATATATCAGGGACGACTGTTTCGGGTGGTAGTGGTATTGAAGCAAATGATTTTCCTGATTCACCTATTTATTTAACCGTTTCGGGCGAAGTTGGAGAATGTATTACACCATATTTAGATGGTAGTATATCCTTATGGATTGGCAATACTCCTTGTCTTTCAAATAGTACATCAACGGTATGCGAAGCAGCTGAAGAGTTTTGTGCCTTAGGTACACCTGTATCGGGTACAATCACCGCACCTGGCAATATTTACAACTGTCTTAATACTGAAAACAACGGAATAGAAGGTGTAAAAGTAACCATCACAGGCCCTAATAATCAATCATGTACCACTTATACAGAAAACGATGGTACATATGAATGTTCGTTTTGTGGGGAAGGACCTTATACTATCTGTGCATCGTCTGAATGTCCAGAACCTTGCGGTCTCTCTGCTTATGATCTTGTGCTGCTTAGACAATATATTTTAGGGACCGTAGTCAGTACAAAAGACATTAGTATCATTGGGGATGTAAATGGTGTAAATGGTGTTACAAACGCGGATTTAATCTTTTTTAATAGAGCAATTTTGGGGTATAATGATAACTTCAATTGGTGCAGGTTTGTATCGGTAGCAGACTATAGTGCTGCTCCTAATGTTGGTATAAATAGCGATTTAAATAATAATCTAGGCACTGACAACTGTGTGTCAACAGACAACTTACTACAAACCAATGACTTTCTCAGATTTATGGTAGGAGATTTTGATGGTAGTTGTTCTGACTGCATACACGGAGATAAGATGGGAGGTGTAGGCATTGTACTGGATCATGATGATCTCAACAAACTAAAAGTAAAATCTGGTAATACAGATAAGATTTATGCACTTACATTAGAGATAGACCTACCAAGGGGTAATGCAATTACCAGAATAAATAGTATGCTGCCTGGTTTGGATTATAAAATAAATGAAAATAATATACAAATCATATGGATGGATCTAACGGAAAATAATGTGGGATTTGATATAGCTAAGTCTGATGTATTGGTAGAAATAGAATATATAGGTGACGTTCCTATGACCCTAAGCAATAAGGAAAATTATTTATTGGGAGATCAAAGTGAAATTGTGACTCTTTATGAAGTACAAAAAGACAAAATCAAAAATGTAGATGTAAGAAGTATAAATGTAGGTCATCTGACCAATTTTGAAGTTGCGCAAAGTACAATGCCCACTCAAATTACTCTTTCTGATCTTGCTGGAAGACAATTGATGAAGGTGTCCGCGAATGTTGTTGAAGATGTGTATGTACCATTCGACCCACAAGTAGAAGTTGGTATTTACATTCTTACTGTGCAGCAAGACGGTTATACGCAAAGCAAAAAAGTATTTATCCAAAATAATAAATAATGATGGCCATCATTATTAGAATATCTTTACTCTGGTCTCTTTGTGCATCTAGCTTTTTGCTAGGTGCACAAGAGACCTATGTATGGTGTTATGCAGGAAATGATCAAAGTAGTCCATCCTACTATGAAATGCATAAAGTGGATATACTCACGGGTGACCGTGCGTTTTTATTTAGGCTAGACTCTATTCGTTTTACAGTGCCAAGCCAAATTGGGATACAACAAGGTGGCCTGTCGTTCAAAATTAACAGCTTTGCATTTAGTGCGGACAAAACCAAAACATATTTTCTTGAAGAAGAAGGGGATTTATATGTATATGATATCCAAATAGACCAACTTACGTACATTAAAGATCTCACACCCAAACCTTCAAATGTTGGAATTTTATGGCATGGATACACTACTACTATACAAATTGACCAAATAAACGATTCCTTATATCACATAGGAGGAAACACGACAGGCACGCTTAATGTAAATACTTTTGAGTTTACTTTACACTCGCAACCACCCAGCCATGCAGATGCATTTCTACCTTATTGGTCAGACATTTTAGAATTAAGGACTATAAAACACAGAGATAAATTTATATACTACTCAGGGTCACGTGACATCAGAATAGCAAATATCTATGAGCCGGAAAAACATGAGCTATTTGCCCCTATCAATAGAGACACAATCACTATTACCAATAATAATAACCTTATATCTTATCAATACAACTGTGATAGTGTAGTATTATATATCACTACTGATACCTATTTTGCTCATCCAGACTCAATAACGTTATTCAGCATCGATGAGGTAAGCGGCAAACTTACAAAATTTAAAAGTATTAAGGATTTCATCATTTTACCAAATGTAAATAGTAGAATATTTGACATCCAACATTACAATGCCACCTCATGGGAATCCTGTCAGCGATATATAGACTTAGACCTTGATGATAGCACGGTACAAGGTATTGACTTCAGATATGATAGTATATGTAGCTATGCCGCAGCACCACTCAGTGACTTAGACATCAAGATACGCAATGAGTATCCTATAGATAGCTTGGTTATAGAGTTACTATCTCCTACATCACTATCTGTAGATATCAATATTCCATCAGGAAATTATACCATTACATCTTCTAATACCACTTGGCGCATCATCAATAATGGTACTACATCTATAGCGGACTATATGAATGCCATAAGAAATGCATCGCTCAATAATCTAGCCCAAGTAAATGAAGTCACCCTACAGTTTACGGTGTGGTATGACAGTATAGGTGGTAATCCTGCTATTACTACCTTGGTGTTTCCGTCTTCACTTCCCAATGCTGGCACAGACATCGCACACTCCTATTGTGACGGCGATACCGCTTTAACATTAATTAATCTACCATCCGCAGCCGCCGATCTAGGTGGAACTTTCTATGATGCAAATTTCAATATCATCACAAATCTTGAGACTTCAGTAGCGCCTTATGATGCCGTGATCTATTATGAAACTAGCAACGGTGTATGCTACGATACGACACAGATAGATCTTTCCATAAGGCCTATTCCTACATTGGTGGGATTAGAAGATGTTGCGATCTGCTCCGACAGTGATTTCACAGCTGAAATTAATGTAGAAAATAATGCTTCCTTTACATGGTCTGATGGCAATCCTGATCCCATGCGAATTTTAACGGATGCTGGCACCTATGCCTATCAAATTACCAATCAATATGGCTGTATCGCATCTGATACATTCACCATCGCCAAATTACCACCCGCTACTGGCTTGACGACAGATGTACAGATATGCAATGGTGAGACATTTACCTATATGGACAAAGCATATGATGTACCAGGAAATTATATAGATACGATCAAGGGCATTTACGGTTGTGACAGTATTATTTTTACGCTGAATCTAGGGATTTATCCTTTTATTCCTATAGTCTTAGCAGGCGATTTATCCTTTTGCGAAGGCAATAGTACATTTATCTCTATCGAATCTCCGCATAATCAACTAATGCTTGATGATGTCAATATCAGCAGCCCATTAACGCTAACAGAAAGTGGTGATTTTCTCATAACTGGTACGGATCAGAATGGCTGCATCATAGAGAAAGAAATATCCATCACCATGCATCCCAATCCAGAAGTACTTACATTTGATATGATAGATACTGTCTTTGTGAAAGGTCTGGCATTACCAGTTGGTTATGATGGCGATATCGAAACGTATAGTTGGTCGCCAATCACAGCTTTAGATTGTGCAGACTGTCCATATCCGACAGTACTTACTCCATCTGAAGGCATTTACACCATCGCCATAAAAGACAAAAACGGCTGTAAAAACGAAGCACAACTTAGGGTCACCTTCCTAGACACAAAGCTCTACCTTCCAAATGTCATATCCAATCATGCTAGCGACCCTGAAAACGAAGTATTTTATATCAAAGGCAATAACTCTGAGGTCTATTCGCTATCTGTGTATGACCGCTGGGGCAATCTCATATTCCATCGTAAAGATGCAGAAGTAAATAGTAGAGACGATGGATGGAGCCCAAGAGGAAAAGTGGTTTCTGGTGTATATGTATATCTTATTAACTATATGGAGAATGGAACAGAAAAAACGTTGTATGGTAGTATTACAGTGTTGGATTGATGGGTAGAATTAAGTAAAATTTGTCAAAGGATTGACATAAAACCCAAAATTATATGTTCATAATACGTTAATACACAAAGAACATTTCTATAATATTACACTAAATCCTTATCTTTGCGGCAATTTTTAAGAAATGTTTAAATTTTAATACATGATAAATACAGAAAAAAGTCTGGCTTACAAAGTAAAAGATATCAATCTTGCTGAATGGGGCCGCAAAGAAATCACTTTGGCAGAAGCAGAAATGCCTGGTCTTATGGCTCTGAGAGAAGAATTCGGAGCTACTAAACCACTTAAAGATGCTAGAGTAGCAGGTTGTCTGCACATGACCATCCAAACAGCTGTTTTGATAGAAACACTTGTAGAACTTGGTGCTGAAGTATCTTGGTCTTCTTGCAATATCTTCTCTACTCAAGATCATGCAGCAGCGGCAATCGCAGCAGCAGGTATTCCTGTATTTGCATGGAAAGGTATGAATGAAGAAGAGTTTGACTGGTGTATCGAGCAGACTTTATTTGCATTCGAAGATGGCAAACCACTGAATATGATCTTGGATGATGGTGGTGATTTGACCAATATGGTTTTCGATAGATTTCCTGAGTTAGTGGGTGACATCAAAGGTCTTTCTGAAGAGACCACTACAGGTGTACACAGACTTTACGAAAGAGAAAAAAATGGAACGCTAGTACTTCCTGCGATCAATATCAATGACTCAGTTACCAAATCTAAATTTGATAACAAATACGGTTGTAAAGAATCATTGGTGGACTCTATCAGAAGAGCTACAGACATCATGATGGCGGGCAAAGTTGCTGTAGTTGCTGGTTATGGTGATGTGGGCAAAGGCTCTGCCGCTTCATTAAGAGGTGCTGGATGTAGAGTAGTCGTGACAGAAATCGACCCAATCTGTGCATTACAAGCAGCAATGGATGGTTTTGCAGTCAAAAAAATGGATACTGCACTGATCGAAGCAAGTATCGTAGTGACAGCTACAGGTAATAAAAACATCATCAGAGAAGAACACTTCAGAAAGATGAATGACAAAACCATCGTATGTAATATCGGTCACTTTGACAATGAGATAGACATGGCTTGGTTGAATGGTAAATATGGACATACCAAAGATCAGATCAAACCGCAAGTAGATTTGTACAACATCGATGGCAAAGACATCATTTTACTTGCAGAAGGTAGATTGGTCAACCTTGGTTGTGCTACGGGTCACCCATCTTTTGTAATGTCCAATAGTTTTACCAATCAAGTACTGGCACAGTTGGAATTATGGCAAAATACAGATAAATACGAAAATAAAGTATACACCTTACCTAAACACTTAGACGAAAAAGTAGCAAGACTTCACTTAGCAAAAATCGGAGTAGAACTAGAAGAGTTGAGTAAAGACCAAGCTGATTACATCGGTGTGACCGTACAGGGACCGTACAAACCTGAGTATTACAGATATTAATCATTGAGTTTAAAATCATCTGTTTCCCTTCAGGGTAAGGGTAAAAAACGGATGATGACTTTAGACTAAATTCAATTTTGAATAGTATAATTGGCAAGGGCTTGCACTCTAATGAATGCAAGCCCTTGTGATTTTTATAGAATTGATGTTTATCAATGTAAAATCAGATCTATAAAATGATTCTTATGTGCTAAATTGAATATTGTTTGAAATGTAGAAAAACTACCACTTCATACATGATAAAAACGCAATATGAAAAACAATGTTGTACAAAACGTCGATTAATTTCTAGATTAAAGATTAAAGAAATTCTACTTTTCAAATGTCCATATTTTATTCTGTCAATCTAATAAAAAATGAAGTATATATCTCTTAGTTGGATATGTATTCGATTGCACAAAATATTATTCTAATGGTCAAAAATGGATGTTTTTAGTTTGTTTTTCATAAAAATACACTTTTTTTATTAGTCTTACCATAGCAAGAATAATGTTTTAAATGTCTGTCTATCAATTATATACATCGTTTTTTCATCCTTTAAAAACCACAAAATGGGTGTTTTAGTACTAAATTAGTATCAATTTTGCCTTTACCTTTGTATCATTGAAAGAAACAAAAGATTTAATGTGGCTTTAATGATTAGAAACAGACATCCAAAAAGTTGGAATGTCTGTTTTCTTTTTTAGGACAATTTGTAAATTTTATCCTCATTACTTTCCACACATGTTATACAAAAAACAACCTACAACTTTAGCTCTACAAATCGCCTTTCAACTATTAATCTACTAGTTTAAAATTATCAATTCTGTTCCATTTGACCCTTTAGTCGTTCAGAATGGACTGTTTTTCTATTAAATCCTTATTTTATAAACATTAGCCTTATCTTTATGGAATATTTTGAATTATAGATGAACAACATTGAAAATATTAGACTGGCCCTTGGTTCTATTAAAACCAACTTGCTCCGATCGCTTCTCACTTTGCTTATCATAGCTGTGGGTATCACTTGTCTTGTGGGAATTCTTACAGCTATTGATAGTATTCTGTTTTCAATGAGTGACAATTTTAATAGGTTGGGCGCTAATTCTTTTAGTATTCGTCCACTGTCGGAATCATTACGCAGCAATGAAAGAGGTCGTCAACAAAAATATGCAGAAGTTATCAACTTTGAACAAGCCATGGACTTTAAAGAAAGCTATGTTTACGGAGCTTCAAAAGTATCAGTCGAGTCTTTTTGCGAAAGCAGCGCTACCATAAAACATGACACCAAAAAAACCACTCCCACTGTCCGAGTTATAGGTATTGATGAAAACTATATGCAAACATCGGCTTTTGAGATGGGAGCAGGTCGTAATTTTACCAATACAGAAGTTTTTTCTACATCCAATAAAGTAATTATCGGAAGCGATATCGTGAAGACATTATTTCAAGAGAAACCAGAAAAAGCCATTGGAAAAGACATTTACATTAATAGCAACAGATATAAAGTGATCGGCGCATTAAAAAGTAAAGGATCATCCTCTGCAGGGTCTAATGATAAAAGGGTTTTTATTCCGTTGTACAATTCAAAAGTGCTATATGGTTATGCAGACAAAGCATATAATGTCACCGTAGCTGTAGCCAATCCAAATGAAATGGATGATGCCGTTAATCATGCTATTGGTGAAATGAGAAATGTGAGAAAACTAAAAGTCTCAAGTGAAAATGATTTTGAAATACGAAAAAGTGACGGCATTCTCAATCAACTCAAAGAAATGACGACCACACTCAGGCTCAGTACTGTAGTGATTGCTATGCTTACATTACTAGGAGCATCTATAGGTCTTATGAATATTATGCTGGTTTCCGTCACTGAACGGACCAAAGAAATTGGTATCAGAAAGGCACTTGGTGCAACGAGAAAAAATGTCTTGATGCAGTTTTTGATAGAAGCAATTGTCATTTGTTTAATGGGAGGATTAGTGGGTGTTTTTCTTGGAATATTGATGGGTTTTGGTGTAACGGCATTGGTAGATGGTAGATTTTTTATCCCTTGGAACTGGATGATTCTTGGTATCACCGTTTGTATTGTAGTAGGTCTTGTTTCTGGACTTTATCCCGCACTCAAAGCATCAAGACTAGACCCAATCGAAGCATTGAGGTACGAATAAATTTCAAATTTAATGGGTGAATCCCATTTTTTCATTCAATTATTAAAAAATTCCTTTTGTCTCCCTTCAGGGATGGGGTAAAACAAAAGCAATTTTTATGAAAGTGCAATTTTGGGATACACCCAATTCTATTATCTTTGTGTTAAAAGTAGAAAGTTGTTACTTATCAATCATTCAGGTAAAAAAATAGAAGCAGGTTGTGATGAGGCTGGTCGTGGTTGTCTCGCAGGTCCTGTATTTGCTGCGGCTGTCATCCTACCAGAAGATTTTTACCACCCAGATTTAAACGACTCCAAAAAACTTAATGAAAAACAAAGACTTATCTTGCGAGAAGTGATAGAATCGTCAGCAATTGCATATTCGGTCGCAAAAATGGATGCAGCAGAAGTTGATAAATACAATATTCTTTGGGCTTCAGTAAGGACAATGCACAAAGCTCTAGACAAATTAAAGCTCAAACCTGAACATATCATCGTAGATGGCAATAAATTTTTACCTTATAAAAAAATACATCACGACTGTATCATAGGTGGTGATGGAAAGTATCTTTCAATTGCCGCGGCATCTATTCTAGCAAAAACATATAGAGATGAATTTATGGTAAAAATCCACAAAAAACATCCTCATTATCAATGGGACCAAAATAAAGGTTATCCTACATCAAAACATCGTGAAGCTATAGTACAGTTCGGTCCATGTGACTATCATCGCAAATCATTTCAGTTATATCCACCACCTGAACAGTTAGCGCTTTTCTGAATTTGTTATCTTTAATAGCTCGTTATAAATAATGTCCCCGCTTTTTTCCCAACTAAAATATGGATAACGCTCATTCCCTTTTTTGATTAATCCTGCTTTAAGATCTTCATCATTTAATAGTGTTTTCATTGCATTTGCTATACTATTGATATCAAATGGATCTACCAATAGTGCTGCATCACCTGCAACCTCTGGCATAGAAGTAACCGATGAAGTAATCACTGGTACACCCAGACGCATCGCTTCAATAATAGGAATACCGAAACCTTCAAAAACTGAAATATAAACCAATGCTTCTCCTTTAGAAATAAGCTCGTTTTTCATTGGTTCACTTACCATACCTAAGTAGATAACGTCTGGCGAAGAAGATAACTTTTGTTTGATATCTTGAGACTTCCAAGCCAATCTGCCAGCAATCACAAGTTTGCAATCATTGTCCGTCAAAGATTTGAATCTGAGAAATCCATCTATCAATCGGATGATGTTCTTTCTAGGATGCAAGGAACCTACATAAATAAAGTATGGGTGATCGATGTGTGTCTTGTCGTCAGTTTCGGAAGATACAGATTTTTGATCAAGTTTATCTAC
>JBGSOH010000553.1:0-3284 GCA_041739205.1 Saprospiraceae bacterium | reverse complement strand
GAAGTGCTTGAAGTTTAGATTCACATACATCGTAATCAATAGTGTCATTGATTACCCATGATGTTAAGATGGAAAAAATGCTTTCCATCTTTTTTGCTGTTAGGTTTAGGTCCATCATGCTACTAGTAAGTTTTCGATTCTAAATGATCTCCATTGAGCCTTACCTTCCACTAATTCGACAAACTTTACAAACCCTTTTTCAAGTGTGTCCAAAGATCCTGTGAGAACTGCTGTTGCTTTTCTATATTCACCTGTCTCTTTTGCAAACTCAATGATTCTAGGTTCACCTGATTGGAGCTTAATAATGACCCAAGCTTTCTTTAGGGCGATTGAGAATGAAGAAGCTAGACCGCCTTTAAAAATGGTCCAAGCACATTTCATTACTTTTTGGCTTACTTTTTGCACTTTCATATTATATTTGTATTTATGATGTTGATGATGATGCAAAGATATGACATGTAACAATATCATGCAAGTATTTCAATGAAATATTTTTACAATATCAAATAATTTTATTAATATAATACATAAATGATTGTTAAACAAGGAATAATATTAAGACAAATAATGTCTGAAAAAGATATTTCAGTATCAGAAATGTCAAGAAGGCTAAATTTGAGTAGGGCTGCAATAAATAATTATAGTAACACTGAAACGTTTCAGGATGATGTTCTTGATAAGATTTTACAAGCCCTTAATGTAGATAAGGAGTTTTTCTTAAACTATAAAATAAAGAATAATGATAAAAAACTTAATACCATACCCGAAGATCCGAATGGAAAAAAAATACCATTTTCTGGAGATGTTTACGCTACAATATCAGAGGCTATGGCAGATGTAGTGGCTTATGGTCCAAAGACATTTGTAACTATCCCAATATTCTCACAAGGGGAATTTGCGTTACAAGCATCTGGACATAGCATGAAGGGATATATCAATCAAGGCGACTGGATCGTAGTAAAAAGAATAAACAATAGGAATGCGCTGATCTATGGTGAGTGCTATGTTGTGGTGACCAAAGGAGACAATCTAAAGACTGTAAAATTTGTCAAGCAACATAAGGATGATGATAAGCTATTGTTGGTACCATACAATACTGAGCAATTTGAAGCTCAAAGCATAGCCAAAGAAGACGTGATAGAGATATACAGTGTTGTCGGGTTATTTAGGAAAGTGTAATTTCTTTAATGTAACTCGGTTTTTAAAAATTTTATGGTTAAGAAATAAAGTCAGGAAAACAAATTTTTTTTAATAAACTAATAAATAAATATGATACCAGCAAAAGTACTCCCAAGATTAACAGATGGATTAAAAAAATATCAATCAATCGTAAAAAATGCCAAGTCAAAAGACATAAACGAATCAGATACTTCAATGATTGTTGCAGATATATTTTCTGACCTATTGGGTTATGATAAATATTCAGAAATAACCACTGAGTATAAGATAAAAAATACATTCTGTGATTTGGCCATAGAAATTAATGGAAATATTACTTTCTTGATAGAAGTAAAGTCAATAGGTATAGAACTCAAACACGATCATATCAAACAAGCTGTTGATTATGGTTCGAATGCAGGTGTTGATTGGGTTATATTGACTAATGGAGTTAGCTGGAAGGTATATAAAATTATTTTTTCAAAGCCAGTTTACCATGACTTAGTATTTGAATTTAACTTTCTAGAATTGTCAGCAAAAAAAGATCACGACATGGAGATGCTTTTCATGATTTCAAAAGAGAGTATTTCCAAATCAGTATTAATCGATCTTCATAATAAAAAACAAGCTCTGAATGGTTACTTCATCGGAAATTTACTAATTACTGAACCCATGGTAGAGTCCATCAGGAAACTTATCAAAAAAATACATCCAGAGATCAAAATTGAAAATGAGAATATTCATGATATTTTACTGAATGAAGTTATAAAAAGAGAATCGTTTGATGGAGATAAGGCGATTGCTGCAAAAAACAAAATTCATAATTACTTTAAGGAGCAAATTAAAAAGGAGCAACCATAATGCTTAAAAAAGTAAAATATTGGACATTTTACATATTGATACATATCTTTGTGCATCCTTACAAAAGGGAAAAGGAGATAAGAGAATTGAAGCGATTATTTAATAACCAAAATTTTTATAAATGAAAATATTATTTTTACTACTTTCTTTAATGATATTCATTGATGTAAATGCTCAACAGAATACTTTTAATGTTGATAGTATCAAATCAACTGAAATTATAAAAAGGGCCAGAATATGGCTAGCTGAGAATATTTCAGATAGCAATGAAGCCATTGAGTTGTTTGATGAAAATACAATTATTGTTAATTCTAGTTTTTCCCCTGAAGTAAAGAATAGCTTTGGTGTTAAAAACAATTCTGGAATGATCACCTTTTCATTAAAAATTGAAGCAAAAGATAATAAGTACAGAACTACATTTTCAAATTTTTACCATAAGAGCTTAAATAAAAAGGACATACCTGATGGTGGATCATTAGAAGATGAGAAACCTGATGGAGGAATGTTTTCTATGCAAAATAAAATGTGGAAACAATACCAAGCAAAATCACAAGAGTTTGTTATTGACATAGAGAAAAGTCTTCATGATGCTATTTTGATAAACAAAAATGAAGACTGGTAATATGTCCAAAATAAAGCCGCTCCCTCTCTTGGATGATGCCCGAAAGTGGAGGGATGAATTAGCTAGGAACACCCGGACGAACTTCAATTTTGGAGGCGATTATGCGATGATTCCGACTGACATTTCATCCATAGATGATGCGGAACTAGTTAAATTGTTTCAGCAAATCCAAAAGTATAAATAATTAATGTATTGATTTACAGGATATTGAGATTAATATTTTAGTCCCTGCATCTCCACACTCGTATATTTTAATGTGCGCTAATACATGAAAATATCAATAAAACAAGGGTTTTATTTTTGTTTTTTGTATATTAGCGTACATTTACACCCATTAAAATATCATAATTGTTTAAGCAAAGTTTAAGCAATAAAAAATCTGGTGAAACAATGGCAAGTGTAAATGTATCTATGTACAAAACAAGGGCGAATTCTGATGGTACTTATCCTGTTTATTTGCAAATTATAATAGATCGTAAACCAATAAGAAAATTACTTTTTTCACTGTTTGAAAAAGACTGGGATGTCAAAAAGCAGAGGGTAAAAACTACAAATTACCATCATTCAAAGTATAATGAGTTATTGGTAAACTCTGTTTATGAAATAGAATCCAAGATAATTCAGGCAAAAATTGATAAAGTAC
>JBGSOH010000518.1:0-5860 GCA_041739205.1 Saprospiraceae bacterium | reverse complement strand
AAAAAGGTTGTGCTAGTGCTGTTAGAGAGGTTACAGTTAATATTGATATACAAAGCGGTAACCCACCATATAAAATCGAGGTAGATGGACAACAAATTATAACATCAAATACTAATTATAAATTCAAGGCTAACCTGCCTTCTGGCATGTGGCTTTCGAAAGAATTTAAAGTAACAATTACTGATAATTGTGGTTTGAAAGTTGAAAAAAATATTTCTGCAGTATGTGATATATTGTGCCCAGATGACTGTATTGAGATTAGCTTAGTGAATTGGAATGGATGTGTAAAATTTAGTAAACATGTCGACCCATCACAAACTTTTGAAGGTTGGCTATTCCCAACAAAATTAAAAATAGAGAATAAATGTAATGATGGTCAAAAAAGAGTTGTAAGTTGGGACTACGGTACAACTTATAAAGAAGTTACTTTTGATAAAAAAGACAGCTACGTTGAAAACCTTGATGGTCTTGGAGAGCTTAAATATACCATTGAAAACTTATCTTCTGGTTGCAGGAAAATTGATTATTTAAACACTGGCCGAAGATGTCCAAGAAGTGTATGGAAATGGATTGCAGATGTTTTTGGTGGTTCTGGTGGTGGGTTGCCAACAAACACTAAGACACCATGCACAAAATCAGAGCTAGACTTTATTAGTGTTGATGCCGTAACTTGTGAAGAAATTTATATTTGTGCCAAAAATGATACAGAGGAAGAAGTAAGAATAAAGGTAGATCGCAAAAAATGTTCCATAAAATGTAAAACTTTTGGATATTCAGATTTTGAATATTGTCCCGCTGATTGTACTGCAAAATTTATCGGAATAAGTAATACAAAAAATTATAACCTTTGCAAGACTTGTGTTGAAACTAATGTAAAAGTTGATCAATTCTGTGGTACTCCAAGACCGCCTATTGTGCCAGAACCTAATTGTGCTGACATAGTTAAAACGGTTTTGTACGATACATCATATAATAGCTATATAGGTTTTTATAATGGGACAGATAGCAGTAATAAAAAAATGATATATGGATATTTGTTTGATAATTCTATTTACAAATCAGATTTTGGAGGGTTTTCTGCTATTGAATCAAATCTTGATTTATTGGATATTAAGTTAGATGCAGATCAAAATCATTATATACTTGGGAAAGAAAGAAACCAAGTCTTACGAAAAACATCAAGAGATGGCACACAATTTTGGTCTTTGGATTTTAATGATTTTGAAGTTGTTCAAATGAACCAACTTGGCAGTGTTATTTCTCTTTTGGGGTTCAATAAGAATGACAATGAGTGGTTTAGAAAAATTATTAACACAAATGGGCAAATTATTTCAAATACCTTGTTAAATATTGG
The DNA here is from genome assembly GCA_041739205.1 of Saprospiraceae bacterium. Taxonomy (GTDB): domain Bacteria; phylum Bacteroidota; class Bacteroidia; order Chitinophagales; family Saprospiraceae; genus OLB9. The sequence continues at coordinate 4,506 of JBGSOH010000518.1, read as the reverse complement.
TAATACACCATATAAAGCAATAAATGAAATAAATAATACCATTATTGTATATGATGACAATTTAAAAGTACTTAATTTCTTTAATGGAAATAATAAAACATCATATAATGTCCCTTCAGGAATTTCCTTAAAAAAAATAAATACATTAGAAGATGGTAAAGTCATTGCAATTGGTGAATTAAACGGCATGCTAAACTTAATAAACAAAACATTTGATTCAGGCAATAAAGTTAAGCCCATTGTACTCACATTTGACAATAATGGCATTTTACTAAAGGTCAATGCTGGCACAAAGGGAAATAGTTTTTCAGTGAATGGTGCATTTATTAAAAATGAAAATGATGCAGTATTGTTTGGAGAAAGTGAAGATATAATATATAACGTTAATCCAGATTCAAATTCTCTGGATCAATGTAACTATATTTGGTTCTTTTCGCTTAAGGACACTTGCTCCACCTGCCCGTCCACACCTATTACTGCAACTCTTGACGACAAACAAGCTAGAATCGCGACTTCTATTGGAAGCACTTTAAACAATTCTAATTACGCTTTAACCCCTACTAGCATCCGTTTCTATCCGAATCCATTTACTAAAGGTATTAATCTTGATATCGACTCTCCACAAAAAGATGTGGTCAGCATTGCGGTCATCAATTCTATTGGATCCGTGATGTTTACCACTAAGGTAGATGTGGAAGCTGGACAGAATGTCAAATATCTAAATGAATTTGAACAACTGCCTTCAGGAGTTTATACCGTAAAACTGAAATCAGACTTGATGGATCATACTACTCGTGTGATCAGGATAGAATGATAAAGGTTAAGATAGTTTAGCAGGCAGCTGGAAGCTGCCTGTACATTGGGGAAGTTGGTACTTTTGTATTGGCTTCCCCAATTTTTTTAGTATGCATATGGAGTTTATTAAATACAAAAGTCATTAATAAGTAGTGAACTTTATGGACGGAATATATTTCGTAACCGTTAAAATCATAGCTGCTTACGGAATGGAATAGGGGTAGGGTTGAGTGGAATGGCGTGACGGAGATACTTATGCTAAAATGTAATCTTTCTCGATGGTGTATGACGGAAGCTCTCTGAGTGTATGAGTGTAATGAAATGAGTGAAGGAAGGAAGAGTGCTGGAGGATAGTTTGGTTACATTTTATTTATTGAGTTATGATATTGCTTCTTTTAGGTGATCTGTAATTAGATTGATTTTTGTGGCTATCAGGAATTGATGTCTTTTATGGATGTAGAGTTCTGTGATGATGCCAATAAGATGGTAGCTATATTCGATGGTTGCGTGTGTTTTTGTGATGGAAACATACCAAAGGCCGCTTCCGCTCATATCGAAGAGTTCTTTGGATATGGTTTTGAGACCGGACATGATCTCTTGTGGTGGTGCGTATGGAATGATAAAGTATTCATCTTTGGTGTAGATATGGTTGTCATAATAATTGTCCGGTGCCATTGGGCCAATTATGAATGATCCATTTATGTGGGTATTTTCTTGGTCCTGGTCACTGATGGGTTTTGGGAAGCCTACTACGGCATATTGTGGTGTTTCTTTTGCTTCATGGTATGGGAGTATTTTGTCATTTGGTAGAAATTTGTAACCTATCTCTATTAATGATTCAGCTATTGATAGGTCTAGAATGATGTAAGCTAGGTCAAGACTTTTTCTTTTTGGTTCTGATTCTTCTGTGCTACCAGTGCAAAGGAGATATTCATCTGGACCAAGTTTAAAGTATAGTTGATTTCGTTCAAATGAGTTTTCTACTATCTGCTTTGAAGTTAATAGGCAGTATACTCCGAAAAAGTCAACTAGTACTGCTGTGCCTTCAGGTGTAAATATGTTGGATCGTGATTTTCTGAATAATTGGATGGTATGAAAGCGGATTTTATTGTTTATAAAACTAGTGATTACTTTATCTAAGTTTGGGATGGGGGTTTGTGATGTTTCTATATTTTTCATATGGTGTGCTTAAGTCGATGGACTATACCCATCGTTATGGTTATCGCCCTTTAAGGGCTGATATGTAAATAGATTTGGCACGGTTAGGGTTTAAATGATTGGTGTTTATTTTACGTGGATAGGGATAATTGGTTATTTCTTGCAAATAAATTTGATAGTGCTTGGTGGGATTTTCTTGCAAACAAGTTTACAAGTCCAATATGGATTATAGCTCTTAGGTTTCAAGACTGTGATGGATCGGTCAGAGACTGCCTATTTATTGTATGGAAGTTGTAAATTTCGACAATCAATATAGTGCTTTCATAGTGACATGACAGTAATGGTTCCTTTATTAGACGAATACGAACTTTTCATTACTTAATATCTGTTCATTGTCGAAGCGATAAGCTACTAAATGGCCCTTTTTGGCTACACTATAATCCAAACAACAAACATTGGGTTTTTGTAAAGATGGTGCACCTTGGAGCCAGTAATGCCCAAAAAAGACAGGTTTTTGATTTTCACTGTAGTAATTAGTATTTGACAGTAGTGACGTATCAATTGGTAAATCAGGTAACTGGTCGAGTGGAAGTACACTCATTTGTTTATAAGTAGATGTTTCTGGATTTTCCCACCATTTAGTTCTTATTTCTGTTCGTTCTGTTCCATCTTTATCAAAAAATGAAAGACCAACTGGCATTTTCATTTCTTTCCCTTTTAAGGTTTCTTCTACTATATTAAAAAGGCGGTGGTTTTCTGATGATGCATCTGCAATTTGTTTATCACTTATCAGCTGATTAGGTAAAATATCATACAGGTGGTTTATGTGTCTTTCATCCCAACAGGCATGAACTGCCCTAAAATATTCTTTTTCATAGAATAAAGGCAAGGTCTTAAACCACTCTATAAATTCATCGTATTCCTCTTGTCGGTTTTGAAATTGTTTGATTGTGTCAAAATGCTGGATTATATTTTTGATGTCATGTTTTCTCAGATGACCTCCGTTTTCATCTTTGGTATGAAATCCTATTGCATTGTATTCATGATTGCCCATTAATGCTATTGCACTACCATTTTCCACCATATTTCTAACTAGGTGTAGTGTTTCGCGTATTTGCGGCCCCCTGTCAATATAATCTCCTATGAATAGTATTCTTCTCTCAGGATGTTTATAAGATCCTGATTTTGACTCATAACCCAATTTCTTGAGTAATAATTCTAATGTTGATGCATGGCCGTGGATATCTCCAATAAAATCTATCATTTAAATTGTTTAAAAATTATTAAATTCTTCTTCCGTTATTTTGTCTCCATGCATATAAGCCCTTTCTACTGTTTTTGCTGTGTATGGGACTTGTATTAGCGCTTGGGTTGGACCGCCTTTTGACTTAACATAATAAAGTTGGTTTTTTTCATCGAATTTTAGAACCTTATCGCTATGCCATTCATAATAATATACAATATCAGGTAAGGTGTTCAATGGTAATATATTTTGCCGTTATCCATACTGTATAAATATAATAAACGTAAAAAAGTTGAGTGAATGTAATTCTGTATTATTATAAAACTTCGACGATCTTTCATTAACTGAGCTAAAAAGCATGGGTGTCATGGCAATATGAGGTGGATGCAAGGACTGTAGTAGGTGGTATGGAATTGTCAGGATGGTGCGTAGAGCTTACATTCCCCAACATCAGACCTAGCATAGGGTGGCTGTGGCGATGATACTTATGCTGCGAGAATTCGTAGGCTCTCTGAATGCATGAATGAATGGAGTGCAGCGTAATGAGAACATTGTGAAATGTAGCAAACCCAATGGATGAAGGAATGAAGTGTGCCGTAGGATGGATGCTTAAAGATAGTTTTCACTAATAAAATGTAAGGGTTTAACTTTAATATCTAAGTAAGTAAAAGGTGGTTCGTTGGATGCATACACTTTAATCAAAAGATTCTGCATCATTCAGATAGAAACCTGTTATCTAAATATTAATTTTTAGACTCTTCAATTTGGGGGTCAGCATCGCGCTAACTAGGGGGTCAATGATGGGAGAATAGAGAATATACAGTTGCTGCTTGTCCAAATGTGCCAAACCAAAGTCATCTATGATGAGTGATTCTGACAGTTTGTGCATTGAGGAGTAAAGGACTTTGGACTTTTTAGCCTATCAGACACGCCTGATGAGTAAAAGCAGAAAGCAGATGCGATGTAAGACTTGCCACAGCCAGTAGCTCCAGGATATAATGGTCAAAAACAACATAATAAGGTATCGAAGTTACAAGCTTCGACAATCAAAACCTTGTCCAATGAATAGCACAAAGAGTGAGTGCCTTCGGCTCAAATTCAATTAAATTTTAATACCAAATTTTTTCAATTTCAATAACGATTCGTAAGCTTTTAGTATCGATTGTTCCGTATGCATCCGACGAACTACCTTCTACTTAGATTGTAATTTTGCATAAGCTTCCGGTGTAAATTTAGCTATGTCTTTGATGGAGTGATTTGGCAACTCATTGAGTACCCATATTAGATATGCAGTTGGATTTATTTCTAAA
>JBGSOH010000409.1:0-1774 GCA_041739205.1 Saprospiraceae bacterium | reverse complement strand
ATTAGATAATAAAAAGGCTCATTGAAATTATTCAATGGGCCTTTTTGCATTTATATTGGTACAATTTGTATTACTTTGCTGTCAATTAAATGTTGACCTTCCATATTTACATTGTCAAATCATAATAACACAAAAATATGCCTACAATTCAACCTTGTGTACAAATTCTAAAAGACTTAGTCGCATTTGATGTACTTGGTGGTCAGTCAAATTTAGCCATCATTGATTACATCATTGCATATTTAAATGAATATAAAGTAGAGTATCACTTGGTACCATCAGAAGATCTTTCAAAGACTTCATTGCATTGTCGTATTGGACCTGCAGTTGATGGCGGAGTCATATTATCAGGACACACTGATGTAGTGCCAGTGGAAGGTCAAACTTGGGATACAAATCCATTTGAATTGGTAGAAAAAGATGGTTTGCTCTATGGACGTGGGTCATGTGATATGAAAGGATTTTTGGCATGTTGTTTAGCATCTGTGCCACTTCTTGTGTCAGCAGACTTAAAACGACCTATTTATTTCGCTTTTTCTTATGATGAAGAGATTGGTTGTTTAGCTGGTCCTGCATTAGTCGAAGATATAAAAAGTCATTATAATGAACAGCCAAGGTTTGCGATTATTGGTGAGCCATCCATGATGCAAACTGTTATAGGTCATAAGGGAATATGCGTCCTGGAAACAACAATATTTGGTTCCGCTGGTCATAGTAGTCGTATAAAAGAAGAGGTAAGTGCCATTCATGTGGCGGCAAAACTTATCATTTGGTTAGAATCATATATGGACAATTTGGTGATGGATGGTAAATTGGACAATCGATTTTATCCCAATCATACTTCTATACATGTAGGCATGGTGAATGGAGGAATTGCGCCAAACGTCATCGCAGATCGATGTTCCTTTCAATGGGATGTGAGGGTAATTCCACAAGATAGTATAGATCAAGTTTTGAATGATTTTCAGACTTATTGTAATGACTTGGAAGTAGAGCTTCAACAAAAATTTGCAGGTGCAAAACTTGTCACAAAAGAACATCATCCACCTGTTCCACCATTGAGCACCGAAGAAGATTCAAATATTGTGAAAATTATTAATGAAATTACAGGAAACAACAGTGTTCAAACAGTTGCTTATGCTGCAGAAGCCGGTCAGTTTGCTTTAGGTGGATTCTCAACCATCATTTGTGGTCCAGGTGATATTGCACAAGCACATCGTGCCAATGAATTTGTCGCAATATTTCAATTACAAAAATGTATGGAAATGATAAAAGGGTTAATTTAATAATACCCAAGTGCAGAAATAATGACCACTAGTTTATCAGGTTCTTCGATCACCTGAAAGATAAGTCTGTCTTTTTTATTAATCGTTCTACTCTAATATCGAGATAAGTTGTGTTTTAATTGTTTGGGCTGACCAGAACCAATGTATGGATGTTCTGCTAATTCAAAAATAAATGTTTCTAATTTTTTTATTGATGCTTTATCTCCTGATTTATAGATTTTATCAAAATCATTTTTTGCAACATTATCTACTTCAATCCTAAACTTCCCCATAAATCATTCGGATCTATTGTGATTGTATTTCCATTTTTTGCACTTTCGGCTCTTTCCAATACCTTCTTGACAAATTCAGGATCATATGGTTTTTCTTTTTTCTTTTTAGTTTTGAATGTGACATTCAGTCCTTTTAGAAAATCTTTTATCTTCTCCGAGGTGGTACTGTCTGTGCTGTCAATGATAATGGTCTCCATGTAAAATGTTATTTTATAA
>JBGSOH010000391.1:0-3583 GCA_041739205.1 Saprospiraceae bacterium | reverse complement strand
GCTGGATTTTTCAAGACCCTTAAAAAATTAGGTGGTTCTGATGGCGCAATTCCTACATTTTTATCCACACACCCTGATCCAGGTGATAGATTTAATAATGTGGGTAAACTTGCTGTAGAAGCACAAAAAGGATTGGATCCAGCTACATTGAAGATAAATAGAAATAACTATCTAAAAATGATAGATGGTATTATATATGGTGAAGATCCTAAAGCTGGATACGTAGAAGCAAATGTATTTTACCACCCGGAATTAAAATTTCAATTCCCAATCCCTTCAGGTTGGAAGGCTGTAAACTCACCGGCACAAGTGCAAATGGCACCAGCAGATGGTAAAGCGCTTATGGCAATGTCACTAGCAGAAGGAGCTTCATTAAGTGCGGCAAAGGATCAAGTCATTAAAGAAAACGGGTTGACAGTATTAGAATCGACCAATATTACTGTAAATGGCCTACCTGCCATTGCCATGTTATCAGATATCATACAAGCAGCGGAGGCAGGACAACAGCAGACTGAACCACTCAAAGTCCTAACCTATCTGATTGAATACAATAAAATGATTTATAAATTTCATGGATTGAGTTTAAAAGCTGACTTTAATAATTATTATAGCAGTTTCCAGAATACCATGAAAAACTTTAAAGTCTTGACCGATCAAGCTAAGATTAATAAACAACCGACCTTGATTAAAATAGTAGAAGTAAAAAAGAAGTCATCTTTACAGCAAATACTTAATGATTATAAAATGCCTTCTGCCAAACAAAATGAGTTGGCCATACTTAATGGATTGGAACTCAATGCAATGGTAGAAACGGGCACACTAGTAAAAGTGTTTGGTGGACAATTTTGAAAAAAAAGTAATTTTTGTGCTTTAAAAATTTGGTCAAATAAAAAATAAGAACGTATCTTTGCGTCGCTTTTGGAAAAGTCCAGTAATAAAGCACCATGCGAAAGTAGCTCAGCTGGTAGAGCACGACCTTGCCAAGGTCGGGGTCGCGGGTTCGAATCCCGTCTTTCGCTCCACCTTTTTTTACAAAATTTTATATTAAGTCTATGCCCGGGTGGTGAAACTGGTAGACACGCAGGACTTAAAATCCTGTGGCTGTAATGGCCGTGCCGGTTCGATTCCGGCTCCGGGTACTTAATTTGAAAACTGTGAAAAACTACGAAAAATATGGAACTATCATTCTTTTTGAAATTCTATAAAATTAAACATTCATATAGTAAAATTATTGGGTTGATTACTTCATTACTTTAGTAAAATGACCAATTTAAAACAGTCTTCTCAAAGCTGTAATAATTAAAACTTGAGTCCACTCCGAAAACACAAATTTACTGACAATCAACCGTTTTTCACCCTAATCCTAAAGGGAAATACCCCTGCCCCTAAAAGGGTAAGTCTGATTATCAATGCAGTAGAAATCATTATTTTCCATTTTAATTATACTAAGAACTTTTCGGAGTACACTCAATGTTAAATAATTGAACAAGTAAATCCCACCTCGAATCTAATAACTATATTTTTAGTATTGTGAATAATAAAAATTCATTCAATCTAATTATAAAGCTAAATGAAATACCCATAAGAAATCAAGTTACATAAAAAAAGCCATTTTATAGTCAGGCTTATAAATTTATGGAATTCAAAAGCCCTTAACGCTTTGGCGTCATACAGTCCTTTTTAAGGGAAGGATTTAGGATGGGTAAAATTAGATGAATTATACCTTCACTTCACAACAATTATTTTATCTTTGTAAATCAATCAACTGAACTCTTATGACACAGATAAAATCAATTTCGGGTCACATCATTGACATCTTAAACAAAAGCATTATCAAAGGAGTCATAACCGTAGTGGATGGCAAAATCGAAAACATTATACCTACGGACGATGTACCCAATCAATATATCTTACCTGGCTTTATAGATGCTCACATTCATATAGAAAGTTCTATGTTGACGCCTGTAGCTTTTGCGGATATAGCTGTAAAACATGGGACTGTGGCCACCATTTCAGATCCCCACGAAATCGCAAATGTCTGTGGGATGGAAGGTGTACAATTTATGATTGAAAACGCAAAATCAGCTAAACATAAGATCTTTTTTGGTGCACCATCTTGTGTGCCTGCCACTACTTTTGAGAGTGCAGGAGCTGTCTTAGATGCATCTGATGTGGATAAATTGCTTGCATCTGATGATATTTGGTATTTATCTGAAATGATGAATTACCCTGGTGTGCTTCACAATGATATAGAAGTACTTGCCAAAATAGCAAGTGCAAAACGCCATCACAAACCTGTTGACGGTCATGCTCCCGGCTTGATGGGCGAACCTGCCAAATCTTATATTGATCATGGCATCAGTACCGATCATGAATGTGTGACAAGGGAAGAAGCTTTAGACAAACTGAAGCATGGTATGAAAATCATCATAAGAGAAGGTTCCGCGGCCAAAAACTTTGATGCCTTGCATCCGCTTATTGCTTCACATCCAGAGATGGTCATGTTTTGCAGTGATGACAAACATCCTGACGATTTGATACACGGACATATCAATGTATTGGTTAAAAGATCTCTCGAATTAGGTTATGATTTGTTTGATATCTTAAGAATAGCATGTATCAATCCCCTATTACACTATCATGTACCCGTAGGTATGCTAAACATCGGTGATAAAGCAGACTTTATAGTGGTGGATAATTTAACCGAGTTTAATGTTTTGCATACAGTGATAAATGGTGTGGATGTCCTGAGTTCATCTGCTAAAGACGTATTCAAAACTGAAATCATTAATCAATTCAATATTACGGACATCCATCTTTCAGATCTGAAAGGTCCAAATAATAATTCAGGATTTACTCCAGTGATCGTAGCTATCGATGGCTCTTTGGTAACTGAAAAAATGATGGTAGACCTTCCTAAAAGTAATGCCTATACCCTACCCGATGTTGATAATGATATGCTAAAAATCTGTGTGGTCAATAGATATACACCAAGTAAACCAACCATTGGATTTATAAAAGGTTTTGGACTGAAAAACTGCGCCATTGCATCCACTGTAGCCCATGACTCTCATAATATCATTGCTGTTGGGGATGACGATGTACGGATATTTGAAGCAATTAATCTACTTATTGCGTCCAAAGGTGGTCTTTCGGCAGTATCTTCTGATGAAAGACACCATTTACCACTACCCATTGCAGGACTCATGAGCGACAGATCTTGTAAGGAAGTGGGCGAAGCATATAGTCATATCAGTCAATTCGCAAAAAATCATGGTAGCACACTCCACGCACCGTTTATGACTTTGTCATTTATGGCTTTACTCGTTATACCAAAGATAAAAATCAGTGATAAAGGCATGTTTGATGCTGAAGCTTTTTGTTTTTATTAATAAAGCAATTTTGTTGTCTACAAATGCGAGGGTGATGTCTGACCGGCCTTTTCATTTTTAGTCAAAACTTCATAAAATAGCGTTAAAAAGAGAAAACTGTTCGAGCTAATACAAATGTAAAAACGTATAATAATGAACGCAGTGCCACTAAAGCCAATTACGTGCAACCAAATCCAAAAGCGAGTTTTTTC
>JBGSOH010000387.1:0-8687 GCA_041739205.1 Saprospiraceae bacterium | reverse complement strand
GCACCAGATACATATTTCTTCAGATTTGAAGCAGCTAGTTTTTTACCATTATTAATTATATCGTTGATATTTTTGCCTTTCCAAACAAGTTTTGAAGAATTGTTTTTTAGAGGGTATCTCATGCAAGGTATTGCTTTTTTTAGCAAAAACAAGTGGTTAGCCATCTTGCTAACTAGTATCTTATTTGGTTTTGTACATGGCGCAAACCCAGAAGTTGAAAAATATGGCTTTTGGACCATGCAAATTTATTACGTCACCGCTGGATTATTTTTAGCCTTGATTACAGTTTGGGATGATGGATTAGAATTGGCCTTAGGTGTTCATGCTGCAACAAATATATTTGGAGCGACGTTATTTACCTATGAAGGTAGTGTATTACAAACTGATAGTTTATTCAAAACAACAGAGATAAACCCATCTTTGATGACATTAGCATTTATGGGTGCGTCGATTGTTTTCATCATAATCTGCCATAAAATATACAAATGGCCTTCTTGGCAAACGCTATTACAACCAGTACAAGAAGAGCCTGAATATAAGAATGTCGTGTAGGGATTTTGAAGTAATGATGTCTTCAATAACAAATAAAAAATCAAGCAATAATCAAAATTTAACGGTTTAAGTATAAATATTCCACAAATAATTTAATATAGTTTATATCCATATGATCTCAAAAAGAATTTTATTCACGATTTTATTAAGTACTTTTTTACAACAATTATCAATTGCACAAGTCGAAAGATGGCAGCAAGCTGTAAAATATAAAATGGATGTCGACTTCTTATTCAAAAAACATCATGCTAATGGTAATCAAACGATCGAATATACCAATAATAGTCCTGACACATTGACCAAAGTATTTTATCATTTGTATCTCAATGCCTTTCAGCCAGAAAGTATGATGGATGTCAGATCTAGAACACTCCCAGATCCAGACAAACGAGTAGCGGACCGGATATCAAAACTCATAAAAGCGGAACAGGGCTATCAAATCATTCACTTTTTAAAAATGAATGGCAAACCTGCAAAATACAAATCAGTAGGGACCATCCTAGAAGTCGAATTGCCTGAACCAATATTGCCACATTCGACTGCGACGCTTGAAATGGCATTCACTTCACAAGTTCCCCTTCAAGTGCGTCGCACCGGTAGATTTAATGCCGAAGGTATAGAATATAGTATGTCGCAGTGGTATCCCAAATTATGTAATTACGATTACCAAGGATGGCATGCAAACCCATATGTAGCTAGAGAGTTTTACGGCATTTGGGGAGATTATGATGTCAAAATCACCTTACCGAGTGATTATATTGTAGCAGCTACTGGAGTATTACAAAACAAAAATGAAATAGGTTATGGCTATAGTAATAATGAACCTAAAGAACGTCCATCCAAACTAACATGGCACTTCAAAGCAGAAAATGTACATGATTTTGTATGGGCTGCAGATCCAGATTACAAACAAATAGTCCACAAAGCAGCCGATGGCACCATACTTAGATTCTTTTACCAACCAGGAGAAAAAACAACTGAAAACTGGGAAAGACTACCTGCGATAATTGACGAAAGTCTGACATTCATAAATCAAAAATATGGCAAATATCCTTTTCCTGAATATTCTGTGATACAAGGTGGTGATGGTGGCATGGAATACCCTATGGCTACTCTTATAACGGGTGAGCGTACCATGATCAGTCTAGTGGGTGTGACCATCCATGAGCTTATGCACAGTTGGTATCAAATGGTCCTTGGCACAAATGAAGCTCTTTACCATTGGATGGATGAAGGATTTACATCTTATGCAAGCAGCGAAGTCATGAATCATTTAAAAATGAAAAAACTAATCCCTGGTGAATATGAAGTCAACCCGCACCATCAGGTGATAAAAGGATATATCAATTTTGCATTAAGTGGTGAAGAAGAACCACTTGTCACTCATGCTGACCATTTTCAATCAAATACGGCATATGGTGTAGCATCATACACAAAAGGGGAAGCATTTTTAGAGCAATTGAGATATGTCATAGGCGAAAAAGCTTTTGATAAGGGTATGCTCAACCATTTTGACACTTGGAAATTTAAACACCCAAATCCAAATGATTTTATCCGTGTCATGGAAAAAACTTCAAGCTTGGAGCTAGATTGGTTTAAAGAATATTTTGTCAACTCTACCCATACTATAGATTATGCCATCGATGATGCAAGGGGGAAAGCCATATATCTGAAGAGAATAGGAAACATGCCTATGCCGCTAGATATCACCATTACTACCGATAAAGGTGAAGTCATCAAATATTATATTCCGCTAGAAATGATGAGAGGTGAAAAAACAGGTGACAGATTTTACGATGGATTCACCGTGCTAAAAGATTGGCCTTGGACACATTCTACTTATAAAATTAATCTAGACATGGCTGCCAAAGAAATTTTTAAGATCGAAATAGACGCATCTCAAAGAATGGCAGATACTGATCGTACTAATAATGTATATCCGAGACTAATGTCACCAGACGTTATAGATAAATAATTATAATATGTAATAATCAGACAATCAAAATTATTATATCAAACTTTGATTGTCTGATTACATCAACTTTTATCCATTACACTTGGTCCAAATCTATCCATTTGGGCTTTAATGGTGGCTCATAATTGACCATAGCATCAAATAATTGATGGATATCTTTTTCTATGATCAACATATCTCTATTAGATCCACGTAAAAAACCACTAGTCACCATATTATCCATACAACTAATGAGATGATCATAAAATCCATCTATGTTTAGAATACCAATAGGTTTGGTATGTAAACCTAGTTGTCCCCATGTAAGTAATTCGAACATCTCATCTAAGGTACCGAATCCGCCTGGTAGGATAATGGCGCCATCAGATTTCTCGTGCATGATCGTTTTCCTTTCATGCATAGAACTCACTGTAATAAGTTCGGTCAATCCTTCATGTGCTATTTCTTTACTCTTTATAAAATCAGGTATTACTCCGATTACCTTTCCATTTTTACGAAGTGCCGCATCTGCTACAGCACCCATGAGACCTACTTTGGCACCACCATAAACGATTGCAACGCCATTATCAGCAAGAAACTCTGCCATGGCAATAGCGCCTTCCATATAAGAATCACCATTACCCCTTGATGAGCCACAAAAAACGGATATTGTTTTTAAAGAATTCAATATTTATTTATTTTAGATTTCAGAAAATTATTTTAAAAAGGAAATCAATACACCTGCTGCTACAGCACTACCTATAACGCCTGAGATATTGCTCGACATAGCATATTGGAGAATGTGATTGGTTGGATCATATTTGAGTGCCATTTCATTTGCTACTCTAGAAGACATTGGTACTGCACTCAGGCCTGTTGCACCGATCAATGGATTTATTTTTTTCTTTGCAAAAATGTTATACAGTTTTACCGCATAAATACCTCCTGCCACGGAAAGACAAAAGGCTAAAAAACCTCCTACGATTATCATCAATGTCTGTGACTGTAGAAAAGTAGCGGATGTCATAGTTGCTCCAACTGTCAAGCCCAAAAATATGGTGGCCGTATTTAGAATGGTTTCTGATGCTGCCGAAAAAAGTCGATGTGTATCTGTACCGATCTCTTTGACCAAATTACCAAACAACAACATACCTACAAGTGGTACTGCGGATGGCACAAGTAATGAGACAATCACGCATAAGACGATAGGAAAAACTATTTTTAGTAATTTAAGATTTTTAATTACTTGTGTAGGCGGGTACAGTTTATCTTGCTCCTTCATATTGATTTTAAATTCATTATCTGACATGATCATCTTTGCCATAAATGGAATAATCACGGGTACCAATGCCATATATGAATAAGCTGCAATTGCAATCGGACCTAATAAATGTGGCGCCAAAACGATAGCTGTATAAATGGCCGTAGGTCCATCAGCTCCACCTATTATACCAAGTGCCGCAGCTTCTTTTAATGTAAACCCTATTGCTGTAGCTGCTATTAAAACCGAAAAAATTCCAATCTGAGCAGCTGCTCCAAAAAATGCAAGTCTAAGATTTCTCAGCATAGGCCCAAAATCTGTCAAAGCACCTACTCCCATAAATATTAAAGGTGGAAGTAATCCCGTTTTGATCAGAAGATAGTATAACATATTCATAATACCATATTCCTTTGCTATTTGGATGATAGTAAGATCCATCATCCCATTAGTATCATTAGAAGGGATAACACCCATATTCCCACCAGGAAAATTGGCCAATAAAACGCCAAATGCAATCGGTACAAGCAATAAGGGTTCGAATTTTTTGCCTATGCCAAGATACAAAAGCAATATGGCTAATGCAATCATCAGCAGTGACCAAGGATCATCCCCTATCGCACCAAAAGCCGTCATATCATAAATACCTTTTAAAATTTCCATGTCAGACTATTTTTATAATGTTTTCATCTTCTTCTACATCGGCGCCCGTACTGACCAATATCTCAGTAACAGTACCTGACACATCTGAAGTAATGGCATTAATTACTTTCATGGCTTCTACATAAGCAACCGTATCACCTTTTCTTATAACGTCACCTACTTTGATACCTTTTTCACTAGATTCTTTTGTCAGGAAAAACTTACCTTCTAATGGTGATGTGATATATTTTGCAACACCATTTGATGACATAGGAACTTGTTTTTGCTCGATAGTCACTTCTTTTTGACCCTCGCTGCTTTGATCTGGATAAGATATTTTGACCAAATATTTTTCTCCGTTGACATCTACATTTATTTGTGATGGCATAGCTGATGGTGCAGCAGTTGTAACAATTGGCTGTGATGGTGTACGTTTTTTGGCTAAGTCATCTAGGAATTTTGCTTTTGCATCACCTGACTTATATGCTTCATATTGAGTAGGATGCATCGCATATTCCAACAATTCTTCATCATCTTGTCCAGTTTCCCAACCTTTTTCTAGCATCTTCTGACGATACATATCTAACTGATCGGGATAAAGAGATTGTGGATCACCTTTAAAAAATGTCCTTCCTTGTTTATTGGCCAATTCTACTATTTCTTGATCTATAGGTCCTAACAGTTGACCTTGCTGGCCTAACAACATATTCCATGTATTCTCATCTAGCATGGACCATCGTTCTTTTCCTTTTTCCATCTGAATCACATTCATAAGTGCCACATTCTTTACATATTGGCTGAATGGTGTTACCAATGGTGGATATCCGAATCGTGGTAATACATACTGAACTTCATCAAATAACTTGACAAGCAATTCATCTTGTGTGATCGGGGATTTCCCATTTTTTTCAAACCAAGCATTAAGACTTGCTAAGTTTTGCTCTAGGTCTGACATTAGACTGCCCATCATACCACCTGGAAGTCCTGGACCAATAAGCAAGGAATTCATCTCTCGATTTTTTGGACTGATGTAATAACCTAAGAAGTCATCAATAAACTCTTGGGTCAATGTCCTGACTTGCATATACGCTTTCATATTGATATCAGGCACCGAAAAACCAGCATCCACCAACATAGCGTGAATGGTCAATAAGTCTGCGTGGCCTGTTCCCCATGACAATGGTTCCATACCTACATCGATGATATCTACACCATTACGAGCAGCTTCTAATGCCGAAGCTACCGAAAAACCTGGTGTACTGTGGGCATGGTATTGGATGATGATATCGGGATGACGTTGTCTAATACCTTTGATGATCTTGCCAACAGAAACTGGTCGTGCTATTCCTGCCATATCTTTGAGACATATCTCTTCTGCTCCGAGTTCGATAAAAGATTCAGCTAGATTGATAAAATACTCAATGGTATGCAATGGTGAGACGGTCATGCTTAATGCACCCTGAGCTATCATCCCGCCTTCACGCGCATATTGGAATGAATGAGCGAGATTCTCTGGATTATTTAGCCCATCAAATGAACGGGAAATATCTGTGCCTTGGAGTTTTTTGACCTTAAACATTAATTGGCGGACATCTTTTGGCACTGGGTTCATGCGCAATCCATTCAGACCACGCTCCAACATTTGCGTCTGGATACCCGCTTCGTTGAAAGGTTTTGTCCATTGACGAACGGAAATATTTGGATTTTCTCCATAGAGAAGGTTTATTTGTTCGAAGCCGCCACCATTGGTCTCTACCCTACTAAAACAACCCATCTCTATAATAGGCTCAGCGACACGAACCAATTGGTCTACCCTCGGCATATATTTTCCTGATGACTGCCACATGTCTCGATACATGAGTGCCAACTTGATTTCTTTTCTTTGCATGATACTGATTTTGGAATTTGGTTATAACCTAAAAGCTTATAGTTTTTCTATTTTATCTACCCTACCCTTTCCATGAGTGATGGCTTCTACTGTTGCTGCGATGATGGCCACTTTGGTAGGATCTATGGTATCTTGTTGGATTCTTGCAAATGGTACTTCTGGCGAAGCCACTTCTACTTTATTGATGAGTTTGATGAGTAGATTTCCGCCCGTGACGACCAGAAATAAGATGACAAAAACAGTACTCATTCCTACTACGAGTAGTAGTAGAGCATTAGACAATGTGCTTTCCATTAGTGACTTTTGATATTAAAGGGAGCGAAATTAAGTAAAAAAAATTAAAACTACTTACCTTTACGTTGTTAATTTAAGGATAATTTATTCAAAGAAGTAGAAAATTAAGTATATCAGGGTGTTATGCAAATAAAAGTTTTCAAATTTGGTGGTGCTTCGGTCAAAGATTCCGAAGGATTCAGAAATGTAGGTCAGATACTACAGAAATACAGTGACGAAAAAATAGTCGTCGTAGTCTCCGCAATGGGTAAAACAACCAATGCCCTAGAAGAAGTAGTCAAGAGTTTTTATGCCCAAGATGGACAAACAGAAGCTTTGTTATTGAAGATAAAGTCTAGCCATGTGGACTTGATACAAGAGTTATTTCCTGTTTCCCAAGCTGTATTGGATGATATCAACGATGCATTTGTAGAGATAGAATGGGTACTAGAAGAAGTGCCACATGAAGATTATGACTATACCTATGATCAGATCGTTTCTATGGGCGAATTGTTGTCTTCCAAAATTTTGATACATTATTTACAATATTTAAAGATCAGTAGTAAGTGGCTAGACGTGCGAGATGTCATCCTGACGGACAATACCTACCGAGACGCGCGTATACAATGGGATACCACACAATCCAACGCCAAACATAAAATCATACCTATACTGGAAACAGCAAATCATATCGTCACACAGGGTTTCATAGGGACGACGAGCGAAAACTTCACCACTACGCTAGGTAGAGAAGGCTCTGATTACACAGCTGCCATCCTATCTTACTGCCTAGATGCAGATAGTATGCATATCTGGAAAGACGTACCTGGTGTATTGACAGGAGATCCACGTATATTTGATGAAGTGATCAAGATGCCAAGAATATCTTATAATGAAGCCATAGAAATGACGTATTATGGAGCCAAAGTCATCCACCCGAAGACTATAAAACCGCTTCAAAACAAACAGATACCACTTTTCGTACGTCCGTTTCTTGACCCAGCTAGCGAAGGAACCGTAATCAGTGACGAAAAGGAAATGAGTTATCCACCTGTCATCGTTATCGAACATGATCAAACCCTACTCCATATCTCTACCAATGACTTTTCTTTTGTCGCAGAGCATCACCTGAGTATGATATTTGCGCTTCTCGCGAAACATAGACTTAAGGTCAATATGATGCGAAACACGGCCATTAGCTTTTCTGTGTGTGTCAATAATATACCTGACAGAATCAAAAAATTCGAGAAAGAACTGGGCACGGAATTTAAGATGATTCAAGATAATGACCTAGAACTTGTGACGATCAGACATTATAACGAAGACATTCTGAAGGATATGAAGAAGAACAAACTCATACTTTTCGAAGAGAAACTTCAGGATACGGTGCAAATGGTGGTGAGAAATCTACCTAAGATGAAGCGGAAGGAATGATGTTTTGCCTACCATTTGGTAGATACTCATAAAGCTTTGTAGAATTGGTGGATTTGTTTATTTGGTGGATTTGGGTGAATTGCTTGTGCAGTGGACTTTTGTCAAAACCATATGTTAATAATAATGGTATAACTTAAGTCTGTATCTTGCGTACAATTATGATGAGTTTAAAAAATTCTTAAATCTTAATATGATTCTTTTGGAAGGAATTGATTCATTTTGAAGGCAAGCTTACTATTCCATCTGTATTACATCTTCACCCATTCCCCTGTCTTGATCACTTCCGCACCTTCATAAATCTTATAGACATAGGTAGAACTAGGCAGATGGCTAAGATTGAGCTCAATCTTATCTGTACTCAGGTCATAATATTTTTCTAGCAACTGACCTTGCATATTGTAGATACCTATCATCACCCTACGATATCTATCATCTAGATCAATGGACAAAAATCCAGATGAAGGATTTGGATATACTTTGACTTGGTGATTTTTTATGGTAGGCAATGTCTCATCATCCGTACTTGTAGTAAGCTATGTCACATCAGGCACTTTATATAAAATCTCCTTACAGTCGTATCCATCTATACATCCATCTGCGCTAAGTCGTACTATGAGTATGTCAGGCTGAAATACCGGTTGCTGCAATACACTGTCATATTCAATGTCACTATTTAAATCCCCAAC
>JBGSOH010000344.1:0-3134 GCA_041739205.1 Saprospiraceae bacterium | reverse complement strand
GGCAGTGGTGTAGCGATACCTGTATTTTCCTTACGTAGTCAAAATGGGTGTGGTATAGGTGAGTTTTCTGACTTAAAATTGCTAGTAGACTGGACGCATGATTTGGGTATGAATATGATCCAAGTGCTACCTGTCAATGATACGATTGCCAATAAAACGTGGCTAGATAGTTATCCTTATGCGGCGATATCTGTATTTGCGCTTCATCCATTGTACATTAATTTGCAAGACATTGCCGTATTAAAGGATACATCAGATCAGAAAGCATTACAAGCAGCTGCAAAGTCGCTAAATAGTCTAGAACAAGTAGATTTTGAAAAAGTATTAGCTACTAAGTTTTTGTATTTACGCAAGCTTTATGAACAAGAATATGAAACTTTTATAAAAGATAAGGAAGTTGCAAAATTTATCAGTCAGAATGAAAGTTGGCTCAAATCTTATGCAGTATTTTGTCACCTTAGAGGCAAGTATCAGTCATGTAATTTTAACCTGTGGCCGAAATATTCGAAGTTTAGTTCTGAGGTCACAAACGAATTGTGTAGCCCTAGTTATGAAGGTTATCGCGATGTATTGTTTTATTATTTTGTGCAATATCACGCTGACAAACAACTCCTAGAAGCTAAGCATTATGCACGTTCAAAAAGAGTGGTGCTAAAAGGGGACTTGCCTATTGGGATCTATAGATTCAGTTGTGATGCTTGGGTAGCCCCTGAGTTGTACAATATGAACGAACAAGCAGGTGCACCACCTGATGATTATGCAGTACTGGGCCAAAACTGGGGATTTCCTACCTACAATTGGTCAGAAATGGCAAAAGATGGCTTCTTGTGGTGGCAAAATAGGATGCGTCAACTCAATAGATACTTTGACGCTTTAAGGATAGACCACATCTTGGGATTCTTCCGTATATGGCAGATACCTACTGATCAAGTAGAAGGTACCATGGGATCATTCAATCCACGATTACCATTTACAAGAGACGAATTGGCACAATATGGTATATCGGGAGATCTTAGCAGGTTTACTATGCCTTACCTTACTTTTGATCATTTGACACAATTGTTCGGTTCTGAAATTGACGAGGTATTTGATGTCTTCTTTACTAAGCTCAATGATGGTCGTATTGTATTTAAGTCTTCCTTTGATACACAACTAGAAATAAGTCACTTTGTAGCTCAAAACCAAAAGTATAAAAAGTACGAAAAGAACTTATTAATGCTCGTAAGTAATGTACTTTTACTCGTAGAGCCCAATAGTGATGGTCAGCAATTTAACCCTAGGATTACCCTTGCTACGACACAGTCTTACAGTCAGCTAGACGCCTATACCCAGTCCAAAATCATGAAGTTGTATAATGATTATTATTATAATCGCCATGATGAGTATTGGAAACAACAGGCATTATGGAAACTTCCTGCCATTCTGGACGCAAGCGATATGCTCATATGCGGTGAAGATTTAGGTATGATACCAAAAGCCGTACCGGGTGTCATGCGTGATCTCAACATAATTTCCTTAGAAATCCAACGTATGCCCAAGGGGAATTCCAAATTTGGTCAAGTCCCATCTTATCCATATTTTTCAGTGTGTAGTCCTTCTTGCCATGATATGTCTACGATCAGAGGATGGTGGCAAGGAGACCATGAAAATGCTAAAGATTATTATTACAATTACCTGAAATGGTATGGTTACACGCCGATGGATGGAAGTCCTGAAATCGTACAAGCCATTGTGGAAGATCATTTGGCATCACCAAGTATGCTCGCTATTTTTCCTATCCAAGATTTAGTGGGTATGGAAGCTGCCTTAAGAAAAGAAGATGCTTACTCAGAACAAATCAATGAACCTAGTAATCCTAAACATTACTGGAGATTCCGTTTTCATATGAATATGGAGGACTTGGTCAAAGAAAATGGGCTGAATGATAAGATAAGGTCATTGGTCAAAAAATATGGTAGGTAGCGTATGTCTTCTATAAGTTTTAAAGCCACCTTGTCACATTTTGAAAACTCTCCATTATGGGGATGGCACTTTTTGGTTTCTGACGAAATGGCTCGGACTTTTATCGAAGGAAATGATCGTAGAGTCATATGCAAAATCAATGGAGCGACGACGATCCACTGTGCATTAATGCCCAATAAAGGGACATGGTTTGTAATGTTAAATCAGGAGATCATTAAAAAATTGCAATTAACCCTACATGGGGAAATCCATGTGGAAATGGTCAAAGATGGCTCCAAATATGGCATGCCTATGCCTGATGAATTTCAAGAAGTACTTTATCAAGAACCTGATGCCAGTAAGTATTTTCATGAACTTACAGCAGGCAAACAAAGGAGTCTATTATATATCGTAGGAAAGGTCAAAAACACGGAAAGTCGTATTAAAAAATCACTTGCCATAGCGGATCATTTGGTAGCCAATAAGGGGAAGCTTGACTATAAAATGCTCAATGAAGCCTTTAAGGAATATAATAAGATGTGATGGGTTGTGAATTGGAGATACGTATTCCATTTTACTCACTTTTATCAAATTAGATGTTTTCATTTTCGTACAAAAGGATGAATGGGTTTCTCTGGAATGGTTACCGAACCACCAATGATAAAGTGATCTTTACTTACACGCATCCAAAAGCTTTTGATGCAAGTCTTATTAAAAGTGTACATGTAGCAGGTTCATTTAATAGTTGGACTGCTGATGACGATAACTATAAAACGGCAACAAAAGGTAACCATGTTTATGAACTTGAGCTGCCAAAGTCATCATTTAAAAAGGGAGAAACTTATTTATTTAAATTCGTCATCAATAAAGTTGGTTGGTTGATGACTCCTAAAACTGCTCAAAATGTAGACGACTCAGCAGACAAAAATTTGACTTTAAAGATAGAATAATGTAAATGAAAGCTACAAAATCAGTATCAGGAGTGGTTAGATCTAACCAATAATCATAGGTTTCATACATATTTCTGGCTTAATTGCTAAATATAGAAAGGATATAGAAGGAACTAAGATCATTTTTTGACGCTAAAAAAGGGTGTTTTTGATGATTTTTGGTCCAAATTTTATCGAATTCTGATTCATTCCCACCGAATTCTGATTTTACAGGCCTTTTTAAAAATAAGCAACTTACCTTTG
>JBGSOH010000341.1:0-1995 GCA_041739205.1 Saprospiraceae bacterium | reverse complement strand
GGCTTTGCGTACTTTATTAGAATTGACACCTTCGAAGATTCGTGGGTAGTTTTGTTTGATAAAATCAAAACCACCTACTTTAAATGTATTGGTTCTAGTGACGACATTGTTTGCATCCAAGATGTCAAATAAAGCTTCATCTGTGATTTTGTATAGTTCGCATATTTTTTTGAGCATGATGTCCGTCAGTTTCTCAGGGATAACTTCTATAGATATTGCACCAGATTTTAGATTGATTTCATTGACGAGTTTATCTACAAAATCACTTTCTGTAAAGTCTACAAAGTAGTTGAGATAAAACTGCTCATCTTTCACACGATTACCGTATTCATTTACTGGCAATCTCAGGCCACGACCTACTTCCTGCAATTTTGATATTTCGCTCCCACTGCTTCTGAGCTTACATATCTGAAATACATTCGGATTGTCCCACCCTTCTCTGAGTGTCCATTTAGAAAAAATAAAACGTCTAGGATTGTCCAAGTCCAGCATGGCTTGTTTGTCATGCAAGATCTCGTTGATCTCTTTTTCTATGGCTTCGTCCTTTTCCGTATTGTCTTTGGAGAAGTATCCTGCATGTGTCAGGGATAAATCCAGCAAAGTTTTTTCCAGATACGATTTGTAAAATTCAGTGGTTTCGGTCTGGAGTATGGCCTTAATTTCTGACTGAATGTACTGCTCTACGGTCTTACGGATGTAGCCGTCTTTTTCTCTATACTCATCTATATTGTCAATAAAAAACAAAGTAAGTGGCTTTATCTTTACATCTCTGGTGAGCAATGTTTTTTCGATCTCAAAATGGTGTTTGATTGCCTTTTGAATCATCGTCTCTTGCAGTTTTTCTGCATAAGAATAAGGATTGATCTTGTCCCCTTTTTTCATCTCCAATCCATTGGACAATACTACGGTATTCTTATTCAGATTTCCTATTGTCAGGTCGGTCATTTCTGGGTGGACGATTTTCAGACTTTCCTTTTTGGTAATGGTTACTGTTTTGTGTTTACCATTTTCTATCAGCTCAAAACTTGCTTCCTGTCCATCTGAATCTATAAACTTTACAATGGCATTTTTGCCACTCTCAAACTCTGTGATATGACCTATGACACCTTTCACTAAGTTGTGGTTAAAAGCATCGACAGCGGTCAACTGGTAAATGAGATTGTGGTAATCTTTTACCATGACTTTATCCATTTTTCCAGATAGATGATTTTTTTGTTTTGACTCTTTATCTGGAAAAGTCGCACCATATCTCAGTACAAATTGGGGTTTTATTTTCTGAATGTTTTCCCATGTTTTAGTACCAAGGCCAAATTTATGTGGTTCGTCGATGATCATAAATGGCTTGGTAGCCCCGATGGCATCCATAGGTACGGTATATTTATCAAAAAGACCTTTGTCAAAACTCTTCTGCATGGTGTCAGAGTTTATCATCCCTGCATTGATAACCAAAATCTGAATGCCGTGTTTCTCGAAGTTTCCTGCATTGACAAAACTCGTGACCGCTGGTGGCAAATAAGATTTTTTGCTTTTGCTATTCTTCTGACTCTCTACGATATGTAGTTGTAATGTCTTGCCATATTGCTCCTTAAAATGTGTCCTACTACTCTCAGATTTCAGAAAGTCTATCGTACCTGCTTTGATAGATAAGGTAGGTACTACGACGATAAATTTAAAGATACCATAATGCTTATTGAGTTCAAAAATGGTTTTGGCATAGGTGTATGTTTTGCCTGTACCTGTCTCCATCATGATGTCTATGATATTGCTAAAGGTGTTTTTGATAATCGGCGATGCGTCTATACTGATTTGGCTATTTGATTGTATGTTCAGTATATTTTCGCGGTATCGATAATTTTGGATATGATCAAATACTGGATTAATATAATTTTTGTCCACTGCTGTGGGTGGCAACATATCAACATCTGCAAACACTGCTATCGTATTATCTACAGCGCTAGACTGATGCGATAGATTCTTCTCAAAAT
Source organism: Saprospiraceae bacterium (assembly GCA_041739205.1). Taxonomy (GTDB): domain Bacteria; phylum Bacteroidota; class Bacteroidia; order Chitinophagales; family Saprospiraceae; genus OLB9. The sequence goes on along the minus strand of JBGSOH010000341.1, from coordinate 10 downwards.
TAAATCCCTT
>JBGSOH010000287.1:0-8714 GCA_041739205.1 Saprospiraceae bacterium | reverse complement strand
CAAAGGTTTTGGGCAAAGATTAGAGTTTTTACGATAAACCTAAACAAATATTTTATAATCAAGTAAATATTAAATTACGATTCAGTTGATTTCTTTTTTGTAATAATATCCCTAATCTGAGCAGCTCGTTCATAATCTTCTTTTTCTAAAGCTTCTTCGAGAAGGCGCTCTAATCCTGCTAAACTCATTGTTTCGATGGATGAACCTTTGGGCTTTGTGGGAGCATTAGGTTTGGAATCTTCATCCTCATCCAAGATAACTCCAGCGCTTTCCATAATAAACTCAAAGGTATAAATAGGGCAACCATATCTTACAGCCATAGAAATAGCATCAGAAGTTCTAGCATCTATTTGCATCACATTTCCATCTTGTTCACAGACCAATTGGGCATAAAAAATTCCATCTAAAAGATTATTGATCACAACTTCTTTTATCTCAATATTAAATGCATCCAGTGTGTTTTTAAAAAGATCGTGCGTGAGTGGACGGTTTGGGGTCATATTTTCTAGGGCTACCGCAATAGCTTGAGCTTCAAACCCACCTATAACAATTGGTAATCGTCTTTTACCATTCTCCTCCCCAAGTACGACAGCATAGTTGTGTGATTGTGTCACACTATGTGACAGCGCCATTATATCTAATCTGACCTTAGTCATCCCAAAAATTATTTTTCGATTGCAAAATTACTAATATATTTGGATTCATGTAAATATGTGTCTAGGTATTTTATATTTGTGCTCCTTACTTAAGCAACTTAACTAGTTTTCATTGTTGATTAAACACATTTTTGCTAGTATGAAAACATACATGACAATTTTACGTTATGATGCGAAACAAATATGTATGTTCGGATTATTCAAAAAGAAAAGTGAAAAGGAAAAACTTCAAGAGCAGTATAAATCTCTTTTAGAAGAAGCATTTATACTTTCAAAAACAAATAGATCAGCTAGTGACGCCAAAACTGCAGAAGCAGGTGAAATATTATCCAAGATCGAACAAATTAAAGACTGACAAGCGTTGAAAATTGTATTTACTGGTCCTGAATGCTCTGGGAAAACAGTTCTCAGTTCAAAGATTGCAGAAAAATATTCTTTTGGATATGTTAGGGAAGTTGCAAGAGAATATTTAGACCTTATAAACAATACATACAATTATGTAGACCTATTAGAAATTGCCAAACTTCAAGTAGCTGAAGAAAAAAGAATTGCATTAGATTATAATTTTATTTGCTCGGATACTGATTTACTGACTATAATTATATGGTCTAATGAAAAATATGGAAGGGTAGACCCAATCATTCAAGAACTATGGAAAGCAGATTTTGCTAAAATGTACTTCTTATGCACACCCGATATCCCTTGGACATACGATCCACAAAGAGAAAATCCTTTCGATAGAGATAGGCTTTTTGAAATTCATAAAACGATATTACAGGAAAATAACTTGCCATTTCAAATTATTTCTGGTGACTTCGAAAGCAGGTTATCATATGTTTCTCAGATTATTAACAAAATGAATTTAAATACTACTTTTCAATAAACCCACGTAAACCTAATTCAATAGCGCGTAAGTTGGTAACTTTAGCATTTTCAATATCAAATTTAAGAATCGTCCTCATTTTGTGAAATCCATGATGTCCGTATGCTCCGGGATTCATATGCAACAAATTATTATTTTTATCAGGCATCACCTTGCAAATATGTGAGTGTCCACAAATATAAATATTTGGTTTTTCAGATTTTATAATGTCGGCAACTCTTTTCGTATACTTACCTGGGTATCCTCCGATGTGTGTCATGAAAATTTTTAAACCTTCACACATAAACAACTGATTGAGAGGGAAAAGTTCTTTTACACTTTGATCGTCAATATTCCCATACACGGCTCTGAATATTGCTAAATTTCTTATTTCCTTCAAAGAATTTAAATCACCGATATCACCAGCGTGCCATATCTCGTCAACATCGCCCAAATGATCGGTAACTTCTTTGCCAAAGTAAGAATGATTGTCTGAAATAAGGGCTATCTTCTTCATGTAAATCAAAAAAAGAGCATTTACCCAATATATGTGTAAATGCCCTTTATATTTTAAACTATTTTAGATCATTATAAGTGAATCACTTCATCGTATGCCGCTGCAGCAGCTTCCATGATGGCTTCACTCATTGTAGGATGTGGGTGGATCGACTTGATAATTTCCATTCCAGTGCTTTCAAGCTTTTTAGCAACTACTAGTTCAGCAACCATTTCTGTTACATTGGCACCGATCATATGACCACCCAAAAGTTCACCATATTTTGCATCAAAAATTAATTTTACGAATCCATCCTTAGCGCCTGATGCACTTGCTTTTCCTGATGCTGAAAATGGAAATTTACCAATTTTTAACTCATAACCTGCTTCTTTTGCTTGAGCTTCTGTCATACCTACACTTGATACTTCTGGCCAACAGTAAGTACATGACGCTATATTACCATAATCAATAGGCTCTGGATGATGACCTGCAATTTTTTCTACACATGTGATACCTTCTGCGCTAGCAACGTGAGCTAATGCTTGGGTAGGTATAACGTCTCCGATGGCATATATTCCCGGAACATTTGTTCTATAATATTCATCAACTTTGATCATTCCTCTATCAAGCTCGATACCTAAAGCTTCAAGGCCTATATCTTCTACGTTGGGAGATACTCCTGCCGCAGATAGCACTACATCACATTCTAGTACTTGAGTAGTATTGTCTTTTCTATTCTTTATGGTAACTTTACATTGTTTTCCGCTAATATCTACAGTCTCTACTGCACTATTTGCTAAGATATTGAAACCTGCTTTTTTATATATTTTACTTAGTTCTTTAGAAATGTCAGCATCTTCACGTGGCAATAGTCCTTGTTCCATAAATTCTACAATAGTTACATCTGTTCCAATTGATTTATAGAAGTAAGCAAATTCTACGCCAATAGCTCCTGCGCCTACTACAATCAATTTCTTAGGCTGCTCAGAAAGTGTCATTGCTTCACGATACCCGATTATTTTTTTACCGTCTATGGGCAAATTGGGTAATTGTTTAGCTCTGCCACCTGTTGCTAATATGATGTGTTCTGCTGAATATTCTGTTTTTTTACCTGATGTATCAGTGACAACTACTTTTTTTCCTCTTACTAATCTCCCAAAACCTTCAATAACAGTGATTTTGTTCTTTTTCATTAAGAAGTTAACACCTTTACTCATTCCGTCGGCCACGCCGCGACTTCTTGAAATCATTTTATCAAATTCGGCTTTAGGTTGTCCAATAGTGATTCCGTAGTCTGAAGCATGGTTTATATACTCAAATACTTGGGCACTTTTTAATAATGCTTTTGTAGGAATACATCCCCAATTCAAGCAAATTCCACCGAGATTTTCTTTTTCAATTACGGCTACTTTAAATCCAAGTTGTGATGCTCTAATGGCTGCTACATATCCTCCTGGACCACTTCCCAATACTATTATGTCAAAATTCATAAGGTTTCTATTTTGCCACAAAGGTAAACATATCCAAGCTTTATTCAAAAATTAAATATGATTATTCACCTATAATTTAGCCATTGTTTCGACTGCTGTTATCCTTTTTTGATTAAATATTTATGCTTATGTAATTATTTTATACTTTATTTTAATGAGTCTTTAGTGTAGTTCTGTGTTATTAATTGAAAAAATAATTGGATTTATTGGTTAATGTGACCTTTGTTACAAATTTACTTTTATATTTGCTTTACTTTTGTATCAAATTTTTAGTCAACACAACATAGAAATATATGAAATTTTTATTTTCAGTTTTAGTCGTAATGGTTTTTAATATGTTAAGTTTTGCACAAACCGTCGTCGCAAACCCAACAAAAAAAAGTACAGTAGAGAAAGTTTATGAAGACATAGATATTGCAAAAGCAAAAAAGATTATGTCAAATTCTAAGAATTATGTACTATTAGATGTGCGTACACCTAGTGAAATAGCAAATGGCAAAATAGGTAATGCTCTTGAAATGGATATAAAGTCTCCTGATTTTAAATCCAAATTATCAAAATTAGACAAGGATAAGCAGTATATTGTTTATTGTCATGTAGGTGGTAGAAGTACAAATGCTATGAAAATAATGAAAGACATGGGATTTAAACAAGTCTATAATTTAATGCCTGGTTACAAGGGTTGGAGTAAAAAGTAGTTTTATCTCTTTTTAGATTTACTTTGGTGTCATACATATATTTATATAGTATTGATTAACTCTTTGTTCAAATGTTTGAGATACAAGAATTAGATCGCAAAGCGTTATACTCCTATTGTTTAGGAAATTGATTTCAAAGTAAATCTTTTGAATAGTACATCCGTAATGTCACTTTCATGAATAATGTAAGGTGTATAAAAATTATAAAAACCAAAGTGTCTCATCATTGTTTGGCCTGTGTTCTTATGTTCTAATTTAAAATCAATCCTTTGTTATGTCAGAGATTTGGACTACTTTTTTAAATGGTTTTGGAGGTTATGGATCATATTTGTGGCATGAGATCACTCATCCTTCATGGCATAATTATTTTTATTGGCTGCTCATGGTTTCAGCTTTTTTCTTTGGTCTTGAAATCATAAAACCTTGGAGAAAAAACCAGCCAATTTTAAGAAAAGACTTTTGGCTTGATTTCTTTTACATGTTCTTTAATTTTTTCTTATTTTCACTCATTATATACAATGCTGCTTCAGACGTTGTAGTTCATTTATTTAATGATGGTATTAAAAGTATTTCAGGATTTGATCTTCAAAAATCTAATCCACTTAATAATATGTCTATTTGGAGTGTTTTTTTGGTCGGATTTATAGTAAGAGATTTCGTTCAATGGTGGACACATAGATTGCTGCATCGTTTTGAATGGTTATGGCAATTTCATAAAGTACATCACTCCGTTGAAGAAATGGGTTTTGCTGCTCATTTAAGATATCATTGGATGGAGACAATCGTATACAGGACAATAGAATATATTCCTTTGGCATTATTGGGTATAGGTTTATATGATTTTTTTATAATTCACATATTTACCTTGGCTGTGGGACATTATAATCACAGTAATTTTCATGTGAGTGGTCGTGTTACTGGAATGATATTAGGCGGATTAATTGGCATAGCTGCTTATTTTGGAATTGCAGACATTACTTTTTTGGAAGCATTTAGTGTTCAAGTCAAGGTATTGGCTGTTTTGGGACTTATTTTGGCAGGTGGTTTCATTTTGGGACCTATCATGAAGATGGTTTTCAATAGTCCTGAGATGCATATTTGGCACCATGTGTATGAATTGCCTGAAGATCGCCATTATGGTATTAACTTTGGAATAACTTTGGCCATTTGGGATTACATTTTTGGGACTGCTGTAATTCCAAAAGACGGAAGGGACATCAAACTAGGTTTTCCAGGTGTAGAAGATTTCCCAAAAGATTTTATTGGTCAATCTTTTTACGGAATAAAAAAAGATACGATTTAATTTGATAAAAAAAAGGAGCAACATTATAAATGAAGCTCCTTTAGGATATTTTTATGCTACAATATTACAATGCAGGAATTCTTAATACTTGACCTGGGTAAATTAAATCTTCTGACTTCAACATTGGTTTATTAGCTTCAAAGATCACTGGGTACTTCATCATATCACCGTAAACTTCTTTTGCAATTTTAGATAGAGAATCACCTTCTTTTACTGTGTAGAAAGTAGCTTCTGGTTCAGGAGTAACTACAGATAATCTATCATCTACAGATCCAATACCTTCAGTATTACCTATGATAAGGATAACTTTTTCTTTTGCAGACGTTGATTCTACTTGACCATAAACAGTTGCAGTATCTTCATCAACTACTACATCTAGATTTTCTACATGAATACCATTACCTACTATCTTAGATGCAAGCTGCGCTGCTCTACCTTTTTCTGCTGCGGCTTTTAAAGCATCAAGTCCAGCATTTGCAACAGGTGCTGCTGCTTGTGCATCATTTTCTTCTGCTTTGTTTGTGACAAGTTTTGATCCGGCTGATTTTAGGAATGAAAATAAACCCATAATTTTTAGATTTAAAATGTTAAATACAACCAATATTGGTTACGATGCAAATAAAGATATTTTTTTTCAAAATAGTTCCACAACTTTTGTTTTTTTTTAAATTCTACATAAATAAAGTATAATTACAGAATTTTATTTGTTTGGATTGTTGAAATCTTAAAGTTTAAGGAATTATATTTTATAAAAAAAGTGAACCTATATTTTGCGATTATATTTGGAAATTTAAAATGAAATTAATTATTTTAAATTTATTGTCTTTATAATATGTTGATAGTTAGACTATTGTAAATTTTAAATTAAAAAATAGATATATGTTTCTTATAAAATCGGTTTAATTTGACAAAAGCCTTATATTTGCGCTGTTTTTCGGAAAAATTAATGAATTTTTAACACCATGCAAGGAAAAGGTTTAGTAAAAGTGTTCTTGGTTTTAATAACAGTTGTATGTTTATTACAATTTACTTATTTCATACCAACTAATAGAGTAGAGAGTGATGCAGCATCATACGCATCAAGTATTTCAGGCTCAGAAGATCCAGTCAACGAATCGTATAAAACGGCTAAGGCGAGGTATTTGGATTCAATGTCCAGCGAGGAAGTATTTAGTATTCCGCTATTAAAATCATATACCTACAATGAGCTGAAACAACAGCAACTTGCATTGGGGCTTGATATTAAAGGTGGTATGAGTACTACACTTCAAGTTGACCTAGAAGATTTTTTAAAGTCATTGGCTGGCAGAAATGGCAATAATGTCGATTTCTTAAAGGCATTAGACAATACAAGGGAAGCAATGAAAACTTCTCAATCAAATTACATAACATTATTTGTGAATGAGTACAGAACTATTGCTGGAGATAACAAGCTTGCAAAAATATTTGCAAGGAGTGAATCATTAGGTGAGATTAGTACTAGTACAACGGATGGAGAAATAGAAAGACTCCTAAGATCAAAGGCAGATCAAACTGTCAATCTTACATTTGAAAGATTAAAACAAAGGATAGATCGTTTGGGTGTTGCTCAGCCTAATGTCTCTTTGGATCCTAATCGTGATTTGATATTGGTAGAGATGCCAGGTATTGACAATCCTGAAAGAGCAAAACAATTTTTGACTGCTAGTGCAAAATTAGAGTTTTGGGAAATATACAGATCTACTGACCCTGGAGTTATGGCAGCATTCCAACAAGCGGATGCTAGAGCTTCAGGTGCTTCACCATCTGTAGATTCAACAAGTGTTGAAATGGATACAATAAAAGTGCCAGCCTATGATGATTTAGGAACATTATTGCCTGATTCAACAATTCAATTGGTTCCTAAGACTCAAAATACTACAGCTGGAGCAACAGGTTCACTATTCAGTGCACTTACATTGAACAGTGGAACATTATCACAAAGCGTAATGGGACTAGTAGACAAAGGAAAAAGAGCATTTGTAACAGATATTCTTAAAAGAGAAGATATTAAATCTTTATTCCCTAAAAACAGTAAGTTCATGTGGTCTAGAGAACCATCTGTGGACATAGCAGGTGTTACTACTAATCAATATGAGTTATATTTAATAAAAACTCAAACAGGTACTGATGCGGCTCCTCTTGACGGTGGTGTAATCACATCAGCAGGCCAAAATTTAAATACTACCAACAGTAAAATCGAAGTAAATGTAAGAATGAATGCCGCTGGTGCTAAGAAATGGGCAGAGATGACCACTAAAGCTGCAGGTGATGGTAATAGAGAAATTGCTATAGCGCTCGATGATGAGGTGGTTTCTGCTCCAAGTGTAAATGATCCTATCACCCAAGGTTCATCTTCCATTACTGGAAATTATACAGTTGAAGAAGCAAATGACTTTGCTAGCATACTTGAAGTAGGTAAATTGCCAGCTAAAACTAAAATAGTACAATCTACAAATGTCGGTCCTACCTTAGGTAAGGCTAATATTTCTAAAAGTATAAACTCATTGCTTATAGGTTTCCTTTTAGTAATTATTACAATGCTTGCTTATTATGCAGGTGGTGGTATTATTGCTATCATTTCATTATTATTGAATGTATTTTTGATTTTTGGTTCATTATCTAGCTTTGGTACAGTATTAACGCTTTCTGGAATAGCAGGTATAGTCTTGACTATAGGTATGGCAGTTGATGCCAATGTTATCATATTTGAAAGAATCAAAGAAGAACTTGAATCTGGTAAAGAGCTGAAACAAGCTATAACAGATGGTTTTTATCACTCATATTCTGCAATCATAGATGCAAACGTTACAACCATATTAACAGCGTTTATTTTAGCTTATTTTGGACTTGGACCGGTTAAAGGGTTTGCAATTGTATTGATTATAGGTGTTTTATGTTCTTTATTCACAGCTATTTTTGTATCAAGATTGTTGATCGATTGGTGGGTAGGTAAAGGAAATAACCTGTCTTTCTGGACAGGATTCTCAAAAGGTGCATTCAAGAATATTAATATAGACTGGATTGGTAGAAGAAAGATAGCATATGGTATTTCTGGTGTAGTAATTTTGGCTGGTTTGATTTCTATATTTACATCGGGATTTGATTTAGGTGTCGATTATAAAGGTGGTTACTCTTATAGTGTTCAATTCACTGGTACAGAAAATGTTACTGCTGATGCTCTTAGAGAT
>JBGSOH010000259.1:0-1951 GCA_041739205.1 Saprospiraceae bacterium | reverse complement strand
ACATGGGATAGAAGTAATCTCAGGACAAACTTCACAACTGTAAAAGCCAATAATCAATATTGCCAAAACTATACTTTTTAAATAATTCATATTATTAATATTTATTAATTACATAACAATTTTGCTTCTGTTCTTCTATTTATTCTATGCTCTTCTTCTGAGCAAGATACCCCATCTCTACATCTGTTTAAATGACGCTCTTCTCCATATCCGTTGGCAATTATCCTTGATCCCTCTATTCCTCTGCCTAGGATGTAATCAACCGCTGATTGGGCTCTTTTTTGAGAAAGATCTTGGTTATAGTCATTTTTTCCTCGACTGTCTGTATGAGAAGAAAGCTCTACTCGGGACTGTTTATGATCATTCATATATCGTATCAGCTTATCGAGATCAAATTTTGATTCTGGTAAAATATTCCACTTGTCATAATCATATTTGATGTCTAGGACTGTACCCTGCCCGCAATCAAAGTTTTCTACGCCAAGTTTTAACTCTACAAATAGTGTGGTGGATCGTACAAGACCAACAGTACTTGCTCTATCAATATCTGACAATTTGTTTTCCTTTATACCAACTATTTCATAAGAAGATTCCTTGTCCAACCTAAAAGAAAACTCACCTTTTCCATTCGAATTATCTTGTTCAACATTTTTGTTTAGAAAATTTGTAAGATTTACAACGACATTTGGCTCAGGTGCTTGAGTTTTCTTGTTAATAACTCTGCCTTTTAAAATAAATCTTAAATCTTCATAGAATATTTTTTTCTGAATAATTCCATTTGGTAAAAATTCGCTTTCATAGATAGTTGTTATCGTAGTTTCAATCCCAAAGACATTGCCTACCACAGTGTAATTCCCATGTGGAAGTTGAACAAATTCTATGGCTCCAAAAGTATTTGTAGTTCCTGTTGCAACAATATTTCCATTTAGATCTTTTATAGCAACATCTGCTCCTGAAATAATTTTTTTACTCGGTCCATCCTCAACATTAACTATAACTGAATGTCCATCATTTGGACAGCCACAATCTGAACAAATTTTTGGTCTTGATGACGTCCCAAATGTAAAAATAAGTCCAAAATCAACACCCGTAGAAGAACATGAAGAACAAATGCCTTCTCTTATGACATTAGCATCTTTATCTGTTAATAAGTATCCGTCTTTAAATGACTCGAGTGGTGAGGCGCCATAGACAATGCCTTGGTTTCCTACATTGTCTAGTGAAAGAAAATTATCCGGTGTCACACTTAAGTATCTTATATGATATACGCCCAACCTAATTCCAAACTTTTTAGAAATTTTATAATTTAAATTACCACCTATTTTATATGAAAATTGTTTTTTATTAAAGCCATTAAACATTAAATGATAATCTTTTTCACCAATAATCGCACCTGGTGTTGACATTAATATTTCACCACCATTTAATATGCCAATACCAGCTCTAGAATATAGTCGTACCCCCATTTTGTTACTACCTAAGGGAAAAGTGTATTGTGGCCCAATTCCTATAAAGTGTCTAATCAGTTTATTACTATTTTTATTAATAATTGATGGTGTCTTGCCTACTAAAGTATCGAAATAAATACTATTTAGACTTGAGCTTGGGTTGTTAATGATGTAATCATAATCTAATCCAATACCAAAACCATTTGGCAAATTATAACCTAAATCTAACCCTAACTTAAACCCTCCTTTGATCTCATAAAATTGGTATGATTTAGTAAATGAAGGTAAATCATAACCAATATTTGGTGTTAAATAAAATCCTGAATGAGTCTTTAACTTTAGTGTATCTTGCGCACTAGAATACACATATCCACTTAAGATTAAAGAAATTAATATGATGAATGATTTCATTATTATCTTTATTATTTTTGTGATGTAAAATGCTTAATGATTCTTTCTTTTGAGCTGTTCTTAAAACATAGGTCAAATAATTTTCCTGTCTT
>JBGSOH010000170.1:0-3800 GCA_041739205.1 Saprospiraceae bacterium | reverse complement strand
AGGGCGCCAACAGCAAGCCTTTCGGAGATAATAACATCACCATCTCCTTGTAAACTAAGAACATCTCCACCGTCAGAATTAAAAATATTGAATCTCGAATCAGCAGCTATATCATTAGGTCTAGAAGCCAAGGTCCAAAATGATGTGTGTTGATCATTTTTCATAGTAAGACGAGCATAATCGGCACCTAATTCATTAATTAAGATTTGTGGATTGGTCAATGAACTATTTCTTTCTACATGCAGCAGTGCTTCCGGAGCAGCGTTCCCTATTCCGACAAAACCACTTTTCAGAATTGTCATTGCATTTTTTCGAGTATTTTCCGTTTGGCCTATACCAACTTCCAAGATAGGATCCAACAAATTCCAGGTAGAAACAGAACCCAATCCTTCGTTATAACTACCTATTGCAATACTCCTATTACTTCTTGCATTGACACCGTAACCCATTGCAACATTTGCTTGGCCTAAAGCATTTGTATTATAACCAGTGGCAAAACTATACGTTCCTTCAGCTCTAGAAAAATTACCAAAAGCCGCACTAGCATAACCATAAGCTAGCGGACCATTCCCGACGGCTATCGAATTAAGTCCTATAGAATCAGGTGACCATTTTTGTGTCTGTGATAGACCAGCTCTAATGGCTGACTTTTCATTGCTATAAAGCATCATTTTGCTGTTGCTATTCGAACCATTGATGGGTGCAAGATGATGACCAAGAATCATATCTCCTCCTTTATTTACGGTCATAGCATTTCTTCTATCTATGACAGTACTACCTATACCTACTTCAAAAACTGGATCGGAAAAAACCACAGAAAACGCATCACCATAACCTACATTGTATCTACCTATAGCTGTAGATGACATCGAAAGTGCTTTGACTCCTTTGCCGCTGGCAAAAGAATTGATACCAGATGCTTCTGAATCTTGGCCAAAAACAGATGAAGTTTCCCGAGCAAGATTATTTATTCCCATGGCAGAAGATCCATTGTCAAAAGCTACGTTATTGTATCCATACGCAATACAATTTTCTCCGTATGTGGTAGAAAATGTACCTCCAGCAAAAGAATATAATCCTATAGCAGAAGTTTTAAGTCCTGTGGCAACTGCTCCTGCACTGTAAGCAATGGAACTATCACCTACTGCAAAAGAGAAAGCACCTCTTGCCGATACATTGCGGCCATAAGCAAAAGAAGACCTACCTAACAATATCGATCGCCATGCATTGCTATTATTGACCTGTCCACCTCTGAATGACGATGTATTGGCATCATACATTAAGAATGTGTCAGTAATAGCTGTCGTGGGAACTAAGTCCGCTCTTTTAAGTAAAAAACTACCATCTTTGAGCACAGTCATGGCATTCTGAGGATTACTTGGTGTTCCGTTTCCAATTTCGAATAATGGATCTGAATTCACCCATGCAGTACTACTACTAAAGTTGCCAACATTATTTTTCCCTAAGGCAAAGCCTAAAAAGGACCTTGATTTGACATTGTTTCCAAAAGCAGTCGAATTAACACCAATGGCTTGATTGAGACTTCCACCAGTAAATGAAAAATCGCCGCTAGCCGTATTCGTCGATCCTAAAGCCACTGACTGACTACCACTAGCTGTACTTTGTAAGCCCATGGAAATACTATAATTACCAGATGCTTTTGCATTTTGACCAACACCAAATGAATACAGACCAATATTATCATGGGACCAACTATCAGAAGAAAGTATCCTTCCTGATCTAAAAGCTCCTTTAGATTTGTCAAAAAACATTAATATTGCCGTGCTCGGATCATTGACTGGTAAAGTGGCGGCACCGAATACGAAATCATCTGTAGCATGATTGCCTGTACTCCTGACCGTACCACCCATATTGGTAAAAGCACCACCTGTTAATTCTATCCACCCCGTGGATTGTCTATACCAAAATGATTGTGTCTGTGTATCAAATACTAATAAACCTGTTGCCGGTGAAGCTATGGTTGTTCTTTGTGTAGAATTCATCCTTGGGATGAGCATACCCTTCGAAGTAGAGACGACATCAAGTACAGCACTATTGTCAGGCGTGGTATTGATACCTACAGACTGTGCATTCATAAAAGCAGTTGATAGACAGCATAAAAAAAGGAAACAAATAAATAAATTCTTCATTTTAATTATCATTTGAGTTGAGACACAAAGGTCAGAGTAGATGAGTAAGGAAACATCACCCATATGCCGTATATTAGGAACTTACTTTTCACCTATTTAGGTGATGAATTTACATAAAACCACAACTAATTTTGCATTAATTTTTAACACCAATAAAGTTAAGCATCATGATCACAATTCTTCTTTTTCTTTTCAATTTTAATGCATGTTGGTTGCCATCTGATTCGGCCGTTGATAATAAAATTATGCCAGCTACCGAAATTATTATTCAAACTGGAGCAGCCAATAAGGCTGCAATAGCTTATGCAGATGTTCAGACGATACATTTACAAGAGCTTGCAGATATGATAGATGGATTTTTGAGTTCGGGACATACTACTGGTAGCAATATCAAAGACTACAAAATGGCTAGTTCAACGCTTAAACAGGGAATTAAAGAATTAGGTACCACAAAAGCTCAAATCTCAAAAATGGTCATTAAAGATGTAGCTACATATACTGCGACCTTAGTGAAAATTCATGAAATAGGGAAAAAGTATTTTGATAAAGGGACTAAATTAATTGGTCTAAAGAAAGATGGTCAGAATAATTTTACCACAAACGGAGAAATCACAATAGGACCAAGATGCCTAAGTGTAAGAAGTGAAATGAAAGCAAAATGCCTCGAAGGGATACAAAAAATGTCTGATTGTGGAATTTATGTTACTTTGGGGTTAACCAGAATGTTGGATGATCAGGAAAAATGTGACGGAAAAGCAAACGCAGCAATGCTCTTATGTGCGCAGTCTGATGGATCCTATAACGTAGGGTCAGATGCATTAGATGAAATTATAAAGGCTGAATCGGCCTGCGCTGAACATGCAAAAATTGTCGGTGGGGGATCACAATTGCAAACCCAAACTTGGGATGGTTTTTAATAGCCTGCATTTGTGACTATAGATCTTAGCACAAATTATTCAAATATCTGATTTCTTAACAAAATGTAAAACTCAATTTTATAAATTAATTTAAATTATCATGGAAAATCAAAAAATCAAGTTTGGAATTGTTAGGACTTTTTGCATATTCATGTTCTTTCTGAATGTATTACATGGATATAGCACCAATTATCTAGTGGCAAGTACTACAACTATTGAATCAAAAGATTTATTCACAAAAAAGCTAAACCTTAAACCGAAGTCATCGAAGAGTTTTTCAAGTAAATTTGAGAAAAGAATGATGATAACTGTTCAAATTGCTGGTGGAGACCTTGGTTCGGGAAGAATAGTAGCAGAAGTTTATGATCCGCTTGGGAATAAGGTTGCAGGAGGTTCAAAGGAATTTTCGTTTGATACAAAAAACATAAAAGGTAACTACAAATTCGTTGTCACAAACAAGACGAAAGACCAACAAATAGTAAAAGTTTCAGTAAATTATCTGGTGCAAGGTAATACAAATATTGGTTCAGATGATGAATACACAAAAAAGCTAAACTTTAAACCGAAGTCATCAGAGAGTTTTTTATTAAAATTGGATGAAAGAAAGTTGATAAAAGTTCAAATTTCTAGTGGAGATCTTGGTTCAGGAAGAATAGTCACAGAAGTTTATGATCCGAGTGGAAATATGGTTGCGAGTGGTTCAGATGAATTTTCGTTTGATACAAAAAACATA
>JBGSOH010000157.1:0-4928 GCA_041739205.1 Saprospiraceae bacterium | reverse complement strand
GTTAGCTGCCCCAAACCTTCCACATTTTCAATCATCTGATTGTCATACACTTTTACATCATCACCAACAGTAGTTAAACGGTCCAAACCATCAAGATTCATCAAACCTCTATTTTTGGAGATGGTGAGATTGTTTAAGATATTTGTAATGTTTTGAAGTCCATTAAGTGAGGTCATTCGATCATTATCTCTGATTTCGAGATTACCATCCACCGTACTTAGCCCAATGAGACCTGATATATTCTGAAGGAATGGGTTAAATGAAATGACGATCTCCCCTTCTACAGTCTTTACATTGCTCAAACCATTGATATGCTGGATTTCATCATTATTCCTAAATCTCAAAGCACCATTAATAGAAGTAAGATTTGCCAGCGCGTCCACATGTTGAAGCACTTGATTGCTATCGATAGCTAATGATCCAATTCGTGTGATATTGTCTAGTCCTGAGAGATCTTGGAGCATACCATTCATGTGAATTCTAACCAAATCTTTTACACCAATCAGACTGTTTAGTCCCTGTAGATTTTCCAATGATTTATTGTTAAATATACGTAAACCTCCTTCTATGGATGAAAGACTATCCAAACCTACTAAATTAACGATTGAATCATTCTCAGACACTACTAAATTGCCATCAACCGAGCGAAGTCTACGTAAGCCAGACATATCCTTTAATGACAGGTTTCGATTGATGCTAAGTTGTCCTTTTATACTTCTAACATTGTGGAGTCCACCAAGATTATCCAAAGAATCATTGCCTATAATTTCTAGTGAACCACCTATGTTTCTGATAGCAGATAATCCCAAAAGATTGTCTATTTTGACATTAGGTGCTTCATTGATGGATACATCACCTATAATATTAACACAACCAGGAAAATATATTTCGAAAGAGTCAATTTGTCTCTGCCTTGAAAACTGAATACCCTCAGGCAAACAATTTTGTGTAAAAGCCACATCAGACAATAATAAAAGAAACAGTATTGGTAAATAACATTTCATATACAAGGTATTTTAAGGGGTTATATGCAAATAAATTAATACCACAAAATTGGTGTTAAACGAATGGTGACAAGTCACCCGTTTGAGTGATATTAGTTTTATACAACCTTAATATTATCCTAAAATGTACTGAAATATTTGCTTAGAAACTAAGTAATTATAGCCTATAAGTATAGCGCTAAGCTTTGTCAACACAAAGAAATCAATGCTTGTTAACTTACTTGAATTATTGCATTTTATAGCACTTTATCTGTAAATCTATTTTATATTTGTAGTTGTTACGAATAAATAGCTTTTATTATTGATCCTATATTGACCTTAGCAAAAGCATGTATTGATATGTAGTCGATAAATATTACACACCTATTGATAATGTAGAGCAGTGTAATCAATTTTGAGACAAACCATTATCAATAGAAATATTAAAAGTAAAAGTATGAGTCTATCCCCACCACATAGAATATGTTTAAATGGAATGATAATCAAACGTTTTCTACCCGAAACCCTAAAATGAAACGTATGATTATAAATGCAGTAGAAATCAATATTTTCCCGATATTCGAACTTCGACTTATCAGCGTAGACTAAAATATTAAAAACAAAAGTATGTATATCATTAAGCATAATCTTCTATCCTATCCACGGTTAATTATTTGTTTATTTGCAGCACTTCAAATGTCTTCTTGCAATGGACAAACCAAAGAAAAATCTGCCAATGATCCGGTAGAAATAGTTGCAAAAAATCAGCCATTAATATTTAAGAATAATACGACATTTCCACAAATCCATACCAACTTAAATGGCATGGTAAGGGAGTTTGTGAGATCTATGTACCAAGATACAAATGGGAACTATTGGTTTGGTACAAACGGAGAAGGAATTATACGTTATGATGGTAAAACACTTGAAAAAATGGTCAATAAACAAAACCAAAAGTGGGTTTCGGTAAGAAAAATCATTGAAGATACATCTGGGAATGTCTGGTTTGGAACTTCTTCGGGGCTGGTGAGATATGATGGAGAGAAATTCACGACATTCTCCACAGAAGTTGGATTGCAAGATGAAGAGATCTGGGCATTAAAGATTGATGCAAATGGACTGATGTGGGTTGGTACGGAAGAAGGAATAAGTCATTTTGATGGACAAAAGTTTACACCATTTTTGTTACCCAATACGGTAGTTGAAAATGCAAAACCTATGGTATCAATTAAAAAAGCTAGCGGTTTTGTAGAGGATAATGATGGGAATATGTGGATAAACAATGACGGCAATGGGATTTTTAAATATAAGGATGGATCATTTACGCATTTAACAAAAAACAATGGTCTGACAGATAATAGCGCTGGCGTGGCAATAAAGGACAAAAGTGGAAATATTTGGATCGGCTCATATTATGGTGGAGCAAGTAAATTTGATGGGAAGTCGTTCACCAACTTCACTAAAGATGGTATCATAGAAGGAGAAGAAACTGGTAGTTTTTATGAAGACAGCAAGGGGAATATTTGGTTTACTACAGAGAATATAGGTGTGTATAAATATGACGGCACAAAATTCACTTTATACACCACTGAAGACGGTTTAACTTCAAATGGTGTTCAAAGTATTTTTGAGGATAACAAAGGTCAAATATGGTGTGGTACATGGCATGGCATTTGTATATTTGATGGCAAAAAGTTTGTAAATGCTTTAGATTTAGAGCCTTGGACGATGTGAAGATATCTTCTGATAGAAAACTGTTCAAATTTGTTATATCGCAGATATTGTACACATCAAAAAACTTCTTGTCTATCGCTACGATCTCATCATAGACTTCTTTAGAAACCGCGGTATATATATACTCTCACCCAAAGTCGTGGTCTGCTTTGATGACGCACAAACATTTAAAAACAAGGCTACCTGAGTAATATAAAAATGGTTTTGGTATTCATATTTTATGATTCGTTCTGATTACATATGATCAAAGGTATATTATTGATATCGCTCATAAAAAAATATATCTACCAATGGTCTATTTTATCAGAAGTATATCCAAGAGTTTGGTTCTGTTTTCTTGGTCGAATCCTTCCAATATTTCAGTGACAAAGCCATTTTTATCTATAAATAGGTATGTAGGCGAATTATACAATTGAAAATCTACTATCATATTGCTTTCTGCTCCAAAAGCCACAAATGGTAATTTCTTTTTTTGAATATATTTTTCTACCGCAAAATTTTTGTTCTGAAAACTAGTGTAAAAAACATTTATATCTTTCTTCAGATTTGGATAAATCAATAACAAATCTTTGATTCCTAGCTCGCAATTACCACAACCTATTAATCCAAAGACTATAAGAGATGATTTTCCATCTTCACCATAAATGATTGTTTCTTCATGGTGGATATTTACATATTTGTTGCTTTTTACCTTTTGACCAATCCTAATTGGTGTAATGTCGAGCTCAGGATACTCATTTTCGGCAAGGACAACATTATAATTAAGAGCTTCCAATCCTTTAATGGCATTTGTTTCATCATGTCCAAAAGAATAATTACGGAACATATGTTCCATCTGCTGTAAAGTATCATTTTCAAGTATTATGATGTTTCTAATCATGGAGACTTCATGTGATTCTTTATCTATAAACCAAAACTTTTGACTCGTATCTATCAGCGAAGTATCTACTGAACTTGGATCTTTAGTTTCCTTAAGATAGACATAACATTTTCTACCTTCCACAAATTTGTCTTCTAGTTTAACTAGGCCTTCCATACTTTCAAGTTGAAATGGACTTTGTGACCAAAAAATAAAATTATCAAAATAGCTTTCATTATTTTGTATTTCTCCTTCATCAAAGACTACTTTCATTTTTTCATCATATTTGTATTTAGAAAAATGTATGCCATCAAATAAATATGCAACTTGTTTTTGTTTGACACAAAATCCAAATTTATGTAATCCACCCGCAGATTGAAATCGAATCAAGCTACCCGAATCTACATTAAATGTGCTATTAAAATAATTATCAGTTTTGGTCAGATAATCATAACTGATGTTTACATTTTGATGTATTTTGTCGATTGTTTTTTCAAGGATTGAGTCCTTCTTTTGCAGGTAAGCGCTGGCAGGAAATAAAGTTAGCCCTATTACTGTAGCTATCACAAAAAGTGTCTTTATCATATAGTTGACATTTAGATTTAGTTGTTTAAATAAAATATAAACGCTTGAAACTTAACATTTGTGATTTAGCCCCTGACATTTTAATGAATATTTAACAGAAAACATATCCGCTGTAAAAAACAATTATATATTTACATGGTCATAAAATATATAATTTTGAATACCTTCATTTTGATGCCAACACACTAGCAACATTGAGATAACCATCAAATATAAAAGCCAATGGACATTAAAACAAAAAGATTAATGATACGCCCTGTCAGTATGGATGATAAAGAGTCTCTATTCATATATCGCTCCGATGCAGAAACTAACCAATATTTAAGCATGGTTCCAGAATCTATAGATGATATCGAAAATTTTATCAACAAAACATCTAAGATCATTAATGTGCCAGATACATGGTACCAGTTAGTGCTTTTAGAACAAGCTAGTAATCAGGTGATTGGAGATGTGGGTATTCACTTTTTAGGTCCAGAAAACAATCAAGTAGAAATAGGTTATACTTTGGATAAAAGATTTCGTGGACATGGATATATGACAGAAGCATTATCTGAGATCATTGATTATTTAGTGCATGCCTTAAACAAACATCGAATCATCGCATCTATAGACCCAATAAATCATGATTCTATGCGACTAGTGGAGCGATTAGGATTTAGAAAAGAAGCACACTTTAAAGAAAGTTTGTTTTTTCATGGCAAATGGGTGGATGATGTGATTTATGCCATACTAGCCAAAGAATGGAAAAAGAAACAATAATCAGA
>JBGSOH010000153.1:0-3424 GCA_041739205.1 Saprospiraceae bacterium | reverse complement strand
CTATCAGCTTCTTTTGGTGTCCATCCTACTCGATCAGCGGTTCGTTGTTTTGTGTCGTGCCTTTTTAGTGAGGTCTATTTTTTCTTTTTTGGTTTTGGCTCTGGTAATTCATTAACTGTAATTTCCACTAATTTCCTGAGCCAAGCTCTGTCTTCTAATTTTTCTTCAATTAAAAAACTTGGTTTTGCTCCTGGATATGGTGATGCTTCGACAACTTCATTAATATATTCTCTACCCGATTGAGTCGGTTTAATAAATAATTTATTGTCGCAAACAAGACCAAATAATTTGTTGTCATAATACAGTCCGTACTCACCAAACATTTTCTTGTTTGTAACTTGATCTGAAAAACCAATTTGATCAACTATGAAATCTACAAATTTCTGTTCTGATGCCATCTATTAAATTACTTTATTTTAAACGCTGGATTAGTAGTCTTTACTTTTTCATTAGGTTAATTAGTGAACTTCTATATTCAGGATCTTTTTCACTTAATGATATTATTGAGTTTTTAAAATCAAAATTTACAAATAGTTCAGCACTTTGGGTTTCATCTTCTAAAAATATTTTGAATTTTGGCGTACCTTTTTTATAGTCTATAGGTTCTTGATTTAGGTTAGCGCAAGTGAAAATTTGTTTCTCTTTAATACTTAAATCATCTTGGTTTAATCCATATTTTTGAGCTAATACATTTAATAATTTATTGCTTTTAGATCCCGTTGATTCGAATATTATCCCTTCTTCTAAAAACATGTTTTTGGGAACTCCATTTACAAATCCTGGTGGCACTCCTTCCTTTAAACTAATAAGTAGTTCAAGCGTATCATTTTGAGTAATTGCTTGAATCTTATTTGATAAGTAACCGTTAGTATTAGTTTGTTCAACTATTGTGAAAGGCAGGTCCCAAAAACCATCTGTTTCTACAATCATATCAATACTATTTATTTGTTTCAAATTTGTAGTATTATTTGAAGAGTTACAGCTTATTAATAGGAATATTGCCATTATTGAACTTGGTACTAATTTCATATTTGTTTTGTTTTAAGTTTACATTTTTATTCGATAATGATTACTAATTACTTATTTCTACAACAAACCTACGACACACTGTCCTTTTTTCCAAATTAATTATAGAAAATCAAAGTAAAACTTACATTTCATCATTTTCTTTTCCATCTATTTATAAGGTAGAAGGTCAAAGTAAAGCGATGGCACTCGGAAATGAAAGAAACTTAAAACTAATGCTTTCAGCTAGATGATATTTAACTGTGAATACTGATGAGACCTTGTTCGCTCTGGTGTAGGCGCTTCGCATCAGATACGATTGGTGGGGACGTATACTCGATTTGGCACAGTCCATAATCGATACTTTATCAGTTTAAATTTATCGCAATCTTTTTATCATTTGCAATTTTATCAATTACATTTTTTATATCTTGAATTTCTGAATATTCCAATTTTGTCATAGTCAATTGACAAATTGAGTTATCATTTTTTGTAATTATAAAAATGCTTGGTTTATAGTCAATCGAGCTAATCTCAGACCAATCTATGCTTTGTTCTTTATCAAATGCTCCAGTCTTTATTTTTATAACTTGATTATCAATTTTGATAAATGCTTTTCCGATTAATCTTTCAATCGAGTATCCACGTCCTGCCATTGTCTGGGATAGTCCATTGAGAAACATAATACTGGTATAAAACCAATCAAATCCTGAAATTGCTCCATTTTCCACCAAACGTATAGGTATCCAACTAATAGCAACCACATAAAATAATAGGCTAAATATCAACGCAAATTTTGATTTCTTTTTTTCTTTTAATAAATCTTTCGAATAGTCCATGATATCAAGGTTTTAATAATTTGTGTTTGTAATATAATTGTAGATAGATGATTTATCAGCCTGATTATATAATAGTTATTCAGTAAAAAGCTTACCGTTGTCGCATCTGTACATTTAAATTTTTTTCTGTATTTGCCAATAATGTCCAAAAGGGTCTTTGAACATGCCTTGTCGATAACCATAATCTTGGTCAGTTACAGGATTAATTTCTGTTGCTCCCGCCTGAAGAGCTTTTTGCATTATTTCGTCCACATTAGGAACAAACAAACCAATAATGGACGTCACCCCTTTTGCACTGATTGGTTCAAGAGCGTCACGCATGGTTTCGTGAACATGAAAAATGGCACCGTTGATTTCCAATTCTGCAACGTGAATGCTCTCGTCATCGTTACGAAGACAAAAATGTTCAGTTGCACCGAATTTTTTGTAAAAATCAATATTGACTGTCCCGTTAGGAATATGCAGCTCGGGAGCAAAATGCGTTGTGTTGTCTATAGCTGTCATAATGTTTTGCTATTTTGTTATGTTACACTATTGTCTGTTTGAAATAATTTTTTCTAATTGGCCAGAAGTACCCTCCGCTGTCTTTACAAACTGTCGTGGCTATCTGGTCGTCTAACATTATTGTTAACTTATTTATTTCTACAACAAACCTACGACACACTTGCGGTCTTTCAAAACTTTTGACATAAAATGTTCTCAAAATAAAAATCCATCATTTTCTTCTCCATTTACCTATTGGACAGAGGTTCAAAGGAAAACGAAGGCTCTCGGATATAAAGGAACTGAAACCTATTGGATTTCGAATAGGTTCATTGAGTCGTGCCTTTTTAGTGAGGTCTATTTTTTCTTTTTTGGTTTTGGCTCTGGTAATTCATTGACTGTAATTTCCACTAATTTCCTCAACCAAGCTCTGTCTTCCAATTTTTCTTCAATTAAAAAACTAGGTTTTGCTCCTGGATATGGTGATGCTTCGACAACTTCATTAATATATGCTCTACCGGATTGAGTCGGTTTAATAAATAATTTATTGTCGCAAATGAGACCAAATAATTTTTTGTCAAAATACAGTCCGTACTCACCAAACATTTTTTTGTTTGTAACTTGATCTGAAAAACCAATTTGATCAACGATGTAATCTACAAATTTCTGTTCTGATGCCATGTATTAAATTAGTTTAGTTTGAAGTATGGGTTATAAATAAAACCGATTAGATTACCCCAAAGGTCTTTAACCGTAGCTGTCATTAAGTCGCCACCAACATTGTATGGTTTTTCGTATTCTGTTGCTCCTGCTTCAATGAATTCGTTGTAAACCCTTTGAATGTCTTCTACGCCCCAATAAGTAACAACACTTTCTGTTTTGTCAGTCGATGGGGTTTCTTCGGGTTGAAGTCCGAGTTCGTAACCGCCAATATTAAAACCTACATAAAAAGGTTCGTCAAAATATGGTTCTGTCTTGAAAACATTTGCATACCATTTTTTCGCATTTTCAAGGTCGCCAACTTTATAAATAGTAGTTCTTAATCCAAGTATTTTTGATTTGTCCATATCTCTTATTTTCGTTCAATTTTTATTTTT
>JBGSOH010000121.1:0-8858 GCA_041739205.1 Saprospiraceae bacterium | reverse complement strand
TTGAAAGTGCAAACTTAGACTCTACAGGCAAAAACTCAGGTATAAGCATATGTTGAACCTCTGATGCAAGTTCCATTTCTCTGCGGTATCGTTCTTGTTCTATTTGTTTTTTGAATAGCCGCTTATTTTCGATGGCCACTGCTATAATGTTGGTGATCGTGGTGATAAATTGGATCTTATTGTAAAGATCTTCTTTCTCTTTTATACCACCTATGATAGAATAGGAAATGGGATTATCCTTATGGAAAACGGGGATAATGATATCAAAACCCTGTAAAATAACGTCTTCATCATCTTTGACCGTATGCAATCTTTTGTGATGTAGTAACAACGGAATCATTTTTGAGATGTGACTTTTATTAAAGTTTATAGAGGAAGTACACTCCCAACCATTTTCTTCAATCACAAACAGGGCCATTTTTTCTATACCCATTTCCCATGACAAAAATGACTTGTACATATTAAAAAGACCATCGGCAGAGACATTGTCATTTATTGCCTGTGTAATGGTAAGTAGGGACTTTATCTGAAGTTGTTTCAGACTCAATTCCTTTTCTAATTTCTCTAAGATTGCCAGATCACGATTCATGAGACAAACCTACACATTTTTTATTAATCTCAAAAACATTTGGAAATAAAGAAGAAATGTGGTGTAAAGCAAAGATGATATTTTTAATTTTACAAATAAATAATCATTGAATTGTTGCATATTGTATTCTAAATTTATACATTTGTTTTGATTATCAGTCAATAACTTAGAATTCAAAAAAAAATACAAATATCATGAGATTTAAAATCAATTTTAAAATATTCCTTTTTACTTCAGTCATAAGTATCCTGAGTTGTTCAAAAGAAGAATCCACAAAAAACCAAACTAATGTAAATGAATCTTCAGGCACTGAATTAATTGACTTTAAGGACAATGATATTTCAAATATCATAAAAATGAATTTTTCTAAAGAATTTGGAGGCATTGAAAAAGAAAGAGAAGTTATTAACGAAATGGTGTTAACTGATATGCTGTGTAATGTTGATACCAATATAGTGAAGGAACTAGTGACCCCAAACAATGATTACTTTTTAAGTCTGACAGGAAATTTAAAAAATAGATGCGAAAGTAATTTTATGGTTTACAATGACCATTTTATCTATTTCACTACAAAAAATGCAAAAGGAAATTCAAAAGCGGGCAACTTTGAGATTGCATTTGACATGAATACAACGATTAACATAGGAGGAAATATTAATGACAATGTATATAAATATAGTGGGATAGCTTACAGGAATTTGACATTTTTAAAAGGTCTGAATTCCAATCAAGAAATAGGCGGGGTAATCAAATTTATTTCAAATTTCTGCCCTTTTGACTTTAAAGGGAATAAGCACAGTGATAAAATTGAGTATGAAGTAAATTTAAGCCTTTACAATCAAAAAATAATTTCAGATAAACTTAAAGTTACAGCTACAATAAAAAGAGAATCATCAAATTGGGTTTTGAAACTAGACAATGGGGCAACTTATTTATTTAACTAATCAAGTATTTCAAAATTTACCAATTTTTACTCTGTAATCACTATTTCTTCTTTTTTATCCACAAAAAGACTAAGTAAAGTGTAAAGTATTGCAGCCATTAACAAAATAAAATAATAGGTAAATAATCTCCATACAGAGACCACAAGGTAAGCAATATCACTTGGAATACTCTTACCAAATATTAATAAAAATGAAGCTTCGGCGCCTCCAGATGCACCCGGCGTAGGTATAAATAACATGGTCACAAAGATCACCCACTGACGGATATAAATCTGAATTGCTTCAAAATCAATATTAAATGCATGAAGAATGACTAGTAATACAGAAAACTTCGCCATCCATTGCAATAATAATACGATAAAGCTGACGATCATCCTCAGTTTGCCATGTTGCCATACTAATGTAAAATTAGATTTCATGTCCTGGAGACTATTATTAAGTTTTGTTTTCGTAGAAGTAACTAAGAGTTTTAACCTTTGAGGGAGGTAATGTGTTATTTTGAGATACGAAGGTATTGCATTCATTCGTATCATCAAGATATAAAAAGTAATAAGAAAAATAATAGTCATTATGACTAATAAATTTCTAGTTATAAAACTATACACTTCTGACCAAATATCTGTAAGTAAACCCGTGGAAAAAAAACCTGCCAAAACGATACCAGTTGTATAAAATATGATGTCTTCAATGACACCATAAGTGAGCATAAAACCTACACTTCCATGGGCATAGCCACGATTAATAAGCAATGCTGCTTTTATAGGAGCTCCGCCTACTGCTGTAGGACTAAGTGCAGATGCAACATCAGCCGTAATAACCACTCGTACAGCATCTGCGTAGGAAATTTTTTCATTCAAAAATCCCGACCACATACGTATTCTAAGTGCATATCCTAACCAAGGACAAATGATTAATACTAATATAATCAATAGATGCAATACGCTGAGTTCGCCTAGATAATTAAGTAAACTCCTTTCTGTCGTGGACAAAACAAAAGCCACATGTGCCCCTACACCCAAAGCAACAAATAGAATCAATCTATTAAGTATCTTTTTGAAATTTAATTTGCCGGACGACATATATTGATCCCATGTTTTTGTCGTGCAAATGTATGCTTTTAATTCAGAGCTTTCAATATTTTAGTCATTATAACGACATAAATACAAATATTGACTACGAATTAGCAATAATTTCATATTTTTGGTGTTTGAATATCCACGGAGTCATTCAAGAGTAAACAAGATTTTTTAATTGACAAACTAAAGAAATATTCAAATTTAAACAACCATCGGTCTGAACACTCCACGAATGCTAGTGTTTAGAAAATTACATATGAAGTACCTAACCTTAAATATTAAATATTTTGTCGCCATAACAATTTTATGTTTTGTATTAAAACAAGACATAAAAGCTGAACATATTATAGGTGGTGAGGTAAAGTATGAATGCGTAGGTAGTGATACGACTAGAAATACGGTTACATTTTTAATTACCTTTACTATGTACAGAGATAGTAAGAGTGGTGGGGCAAATTTTGACAATAACGCTTCGTTTGGTATCTATCGTGGTAATAATCAATCCTGGAATTGGGTACAAACTGTAGTAGTAGACAGACCATCTAGCATTTCTGAAGTTCCAATAGATACTAGTAACCCATGCATATTGGTACCTGTCAATGTAGGTGTGGAAAAAGGAATTTATATCTTTGAAGTGACACTTCCTATTTCTACCCAAAATTATATGATTTCCTATCAAAGATGCTGTAGAAATAGTACAATATTAAACCTTATTAACCCGGGAGGGACTGGTGCTGCCTTTACCACTGAGATAGATCCAACTTCGCAAAGATCATGTAATACGAGTCCGAATTTTAACAACTTCCCGCCAGTAGTCATTTGTGTCAATAGAGATATAGATTTCGACCATTCTGCAATTGATATAGATGGTGATAGTCTAGTTTATGAGTTTTGCCCTTCCTTGACTGCTGGTGGTATGGATGGTGTCAATGGTGGAAGTCCCATCGCTTGTACGGGTGTAACACCTGCACCCAATAATTGTCTTCCACCTTTTGACGATGTCATATTCAGAACTCCCGGATTTACTTCAAACCAACCTATGGGACCCCCTATCACCATTGATCGTCCAACAGGCTTAATAAGTGGGGCGCCAAATATCTTAGGACAATTTATAGTAGGAGTATGTGTAAAAGAGTATCGAGATGGCATACAAATAGGTACTTTAAGAAGAGATTTTCAGTTTAATGTAACCACTTGCGAAATAGCAGTGACTGCCGACTTAAGAGCCACTTCAAAAACTGACACAGAGTTTAACGTCAATAGTTGTGGAGAGTTTACTATCAACTTTCAGAATCTAAGTACTGATACAAGATTTATCCAAAACTACTATTGGGAGTTTGATATCAATGGTACAAAAGACACTTTTAACACAAGGAATGTTACTTACACTTTCCCTGGCTTAGGAACTTACTCAGCCATTATGATACTCAATAAAGACCTTCCTGGCTTAGCAGAATGTTCTGACACAGCAAATATTACGATCAATTTATACCCTTCTATCGATGCAGATTTTAGCTTTGCATATGATACCTGTGTAGCAGGTCCTATTGCATTTACAGATCTTTCGGTAAGTGGTGCTGGACCAGTACTTGAATGGAATTGGCAATTTGGAGAGGGTTCGTCTACCATCCAAAACCCATCTTTTGAGTATGAGTTTCCTGGTGAAAAACAAGTAAGACTGATCGTAGAAGATATTAATAAATGTAGGGATACAAGTATTCAACAAATAAATTATTTCCCAGTTCCCGCAATTATTGTTATAGATCCTAATACTTTTATTGGATGTCAGCCTGCAAATATTACATTTACCAATCTCAGCAAACCCATAGACGAAAACTACTTATTTAATTGGGATTTTGGTGATGGTAATACGTCCACTGAATTAAGTCCTTCAAATCTTTTTACAGAAATTGGAACATATACGGTATCTCTAGAACTAACATCGCCCATCGGATGTAAAGTGTCTAAAGTATGGAATAATCTAATAAAAGTGGTTCCTAGCCCAACAGCTGGATTTACTTTCTCACCTGAAATGCCCAATATTACTAAAAATACAGTTCAATTTACGGATGAATCTGTAGATGCGATCTCCTATTTATGGAACTTTGACAGTTTAGGTATTTCCTTAATTGCCAATCCATCTTATACTTTCCGAGATACTGGTACTTATCAAATAAGCCAAATAGTATTACACCCATCTGGATGTGCAGATACTGCATATGCAACCATAAGTATTCTACCATTTATTAATTTTTTTGTACCTAATGCCTTTACACCAAATAATGATGGTTTAAATGATGAATTTATACCTAAAGGAAGTTTTGAAGGTATAAGGGGATATTCTTTCACCATATGGAATAGATGGGGTGAAGAAGTATTTGGTACAGAAGATTACGAAGTAGGTTGGAATGGCCAAAGAAATAATACTGGAGATGTTGCTCCTCCCGGTGTCTTTGCATTTCTAATCAAATATATTGACCCATTGGGTAAAGAACAGATTGTAAAAGGACATTGTACATTATTAAGATAAAATAAAACAACTATGAAACAGCTGTACCTTACATTATTTATTTTTATTTGTTTATTCAGCTGTCAGTCTATTTCATTTGGAGCACATATCATAGGTGGTGAAGTCACATATAATTGTAAAGGTTTTAATGCAGATAGTTCTAAAGTGACTTTTGAAGTAATTTTCACCTTATTCAGAGATAGTCGGGGCACAGGAGCACTTTTTGAGCAGCGTTTTTCTTTTGGAATTTACAGATATGATGGGACTTCATACACCCATGTTAGAAATGTAGTAAATATACCCATTACAAACGTCATAGATATTGACATCCAAAACGATAACCCATGTATTGTAGTACCCGTAAATGTTGGTGTACAAAAAGGAACGTATAGATTTGAAGTAACACTTGATGTAATAGATGACTCTTATTATATTGCTTATCAAAGATGTTGTAGAAATAATACAATTCTTAACATTGTAAATGCCGCAGATACCGGGGCAGCTATTGCCACAGAGATAAGTCCAGAATCGCAAAGGAGCTGTAACAATAGTCCTACTTTTGAAGAGTTCCCACCTGCTTTGATATGTGTCAATCGGCCTATAAACTACGATCATAGTGCTATCGATATTGATGGTGACAGTCTGGTTTACGAATTTATTGCTCCATTATCGTCGGGTGGACCAGGATCTGGAAATGGTTGTAATTCAGTAATACCTAATCCTTCGGTATGTCTTCCCCCATTTAGTGAAGTCATTTTTGATGATCCAAACTTCACTTTTGATAAACCCATGGCTGGTGATCCTGTAGTATCCATTGATAGAGCTACTGGGCTCATTACCGGCGTCCCCAATATACTAGGACAATACGTTGTAGGTGTCATCGTCAAGGAATATAGAAATGGTATTTTAATAGGTAGTTTGCGAAGAGATTTCCAGTTTAATGTAACTGTTTGTGAAGTAACCATAGCCGCTGATATAAAAGCTTCTGCAAAAACAATTACGGAATACATAGTAAATAGTTGTGGGGCTTTTACCATTGACTTTATCAATCAAAGTACGGATGCCAGATATATTAAAGATTATTATTGGGAGTTTAATGTGAATGGCAACAAAGAGATCTTTACAACAAGAGATGTTTCCTATACTTTCCCTGGTCTTGGGTCTTATACTGCGACTATGATAATCAATAAAAGTGAAAATATCAATGCAGAATGCTCAGATACGGCAAATATTACAATCTATTTATACCCTTCGATTGAAGCAGATTTCACTTTTGAATTTGATACATGTAAAGCGGGTCCTATCTTATTTACAGACAAATCAATGAGTGGCGCAGGACCAATACAAAAATGGGATTGGCAGTTTGGCGAAGGTAGCTCTACCTTACAAAACCCTGCGTTTGAATACGAATTTGCAGGTATAAAAAAAGTGACCATGGTAGCTGAAGATATCAATAAATGCAGAGATACTAGCATACAAGAAATAAAGTATTTACCACTTCCTACCATTATCATCATAGATCCCAATACCTTTATCGGTTGTCAACCAGCCAACATATCTTTTGAAAATCTAAGTTCACCTGTGGATAGTACATTCAAATATGAATGGGATTTTGGCGATGGCAAAACGTCCTCAGACGCTGACCCTATCAATGTCTATGAAGATGTGGGTAGTTATAATGTCAACCTTGAACTAACAGCACCTACAGGCTGCAAGATTTCAAAAAGATGGAACAATCTAATCAAAATCGTAGAAAGTCCAACTGCTGCATTTTCATTTACACCAGAAGAACCCAACCTTTACAACAATAGGGTACAATTTACAGATGAATCTGAAAATGCATTTGCTTATCGATGGACTTTTGATGAATTGGGTTCTTCATTATTGCAAAATCCTAGTTTTGAGTTTCAAGATACCGGCACTTTTAACATCACCCAAGTAGTCCTTAAAACTAATGGATGTACCGATACTGCTACTGCTGAGATAAAAGTACTGCCATTCGTAAATTTCTATATGCCCAATGCGTTTACACCCAATAATGATGGGCTGAATGATGAATTAATACCAGTAGGCATCTTCAAAGGTGTCAATGATTATCATTTTTCAATTTGGAATAGATGGGGAGATCGCATATTCGAAACAGAAGACTTTAACACAGGTTGGAATGGTCAGCGAAATAACTCTGGAGAATTTGCAGCACCAGGTATGTACACCTTCATTATAAATTATACCAACAACTTTGGCAAACCCGAAGTATTAAAAGGTCATATTACTTTGATCAGATGAGTCATTGTTTAATAAATCAAATTCATTCCCAATATGGAACAGCGCATCACCCAAAGACACGACACTAGCATTATTATGGCAAATGATGTAGCCGCTATATGTAGATAAAACATCAACGCTTTTACTTCCGAAGGGATCCTTTATTTCTCCAAGTTTATCCCCTCTATTTACTAAATCACCAGATCTCTTGCTCCAAATAAACAAGCCTGCTGACACAGCACGTACCCAGTTATTTTTCTTAATGACAACTCTTTCTTGTGTTTCTACAATCACACTTTGATCGACTAAACCGAGACCTTGCATCACATTTTTAATTCCTGCCATACCTAGATCAATGGATAGCTTATCTAATCGTATAGACTCTCCACCTTCATAAACTACAGCAGGTACGCCCATATCATGAGCCGCTCTTCTGAATGAACTAGGTATTAATGCTTGTTCCATCAAAAATTTGACACCAAATTGTTTCGCTGTCTCAGATGCCACAGGATCACCTTTATAATATCTAACATGAGGGTAATTGTACCGCGCATCACCTCCAGTATGAAAATCAAGGGCAATATCCACATGCGGCAATATCTTTTTAGTTAAGATTCTAGCTACCCTTGAAGCCAACGATCCATTAATATGTCCTGGGAAAGAACGATTTACATCTTTACCATCTGCTACATCCCTACTGAAATTAATAAATCCATACACATTAAGTAATGGAATGACAATCACAGTACCACAATTAATCTGATTATAAAAACCTTGTTCAATACTTCTTCTTACGATTTCGATACCATTGATCTCATTGCCATGCACACCTCCAAGGACTAATAGTGAAGGTCCTGGTTTACCAGTATGGAACACATGAGCATGAACGTTTATTCTATTGTCAGATGGCAATTTACCTGCATTAATACGTAAGAGCGTAGACTGACCTGGTTTTATGATGGTGCCATCAATACAGAGTTCTTGGTCGGGATTTACTCTTGGAATAATTAAACTTTTTAGCATACTTTTGGATTATTTTCCTATGATAAAACCGAATCTACTTACGACTATCTTCTATGTATTTGATTATTTTTCCAGCTATATCTGCACCCGTAGTGCCTTCTATACCTTCGAGTCCTGGAGAAGCATTTACTTCCAAAACTAAGGGCCCATTTACTGTTTTTAACATATCTACACCAGCTACTTTTAAGCCTAGTATTTCGACAGATTTTAAGGCTGTTTCTTCTTCATCTGATGACAACTTTATTGCTTCTGCTGTGCCACCACGATGGAGATTGGATCTAAAATCGCCTGGACGCGCTTGACGTTTCATGGCACCTACAATCTCACCATTGACTACAAATGCTCGGATATCTGCACCTTTTGCTTCCTTTATAAATTTCTGCATGATCACCTTTTCTTTTGTCGTATGAAAAGCTTCAAGGATTGACTCAGCATTTGCTTTGTTCTCTGCC
>JBGSOH010000118.1:0-4196 GCA_041739205.1 Saprospiraceae bacterium | reverse complement strand
CACTTGAAGTTACTACTTTTACCATACCGCTATGATTTTCACCAAAATTAGTGAAAATTGTTGAGAGTGAGAAATCTTTAAAGACTTATTTTTATTGACTTTCTCACTCTATTTTTATTGTAGCTTGCGGATTTAAGGTATGATACAAATTTTAATTTAATCTGTGAAGGTGAAAAAGTTTCTAAACTTAATGAAAAGCCATTAGGCCATAAGACTACCAATTATCACACTGAAGAAAAAGATCAAAAACTGGCCTTGTTAATCGATTATAAGAGAGTAACACAATATAAATATTCGAAAATCGAGACTGCCGATTCAATCATGATTGCTGTCCATTCTGATGGAATAGATATTTTAGATAAAGATGGGAAAACAATAAAAGTCTTCTCTCCAAACATTACTTTTCTGTCAGGTAAAAAGCTTTTTTACGTAAAAACCGTCGAAAAAGATTCGATTTATTCCTTTGATTCTAATCAATACATTCCGACAATACAGTTTAATGAAATATATAATAAAGGTGGCTTACTAACTATTAAAAAACAAAAGAATTGGGACATTTTAGATAGAAATGGAAAAATTATAATCCAAGATGCAGAATCTGTAGAAAATGGGGTGTTAAATGCTAAAGGTTTTGTTTTCTCAAAAAACAACTTGAAAGGATGGTGCTCTACAAGTGGTTTTTTAGAAGTAGAATTTGATCAAATAAGGCCTCTAAAAAATGAATTACTTGCTGCATTAAAAAATAACGAATGGAAATTGTTTTATAACAACGGTAAGCCATATTCATCCCTAAATATCTCAAAAATTGAGGAGTTTGAATTTGGGATTGTTTGTACGACAAATGATAAAACCTACATATTAGTTGATGGACAAAGAGAGTTTATAGAATGTCAAGATTTTCAGCTAATCAGCAAAAAATATATTCTAATAAAAAACGATAATAAATGGAAATTTTATGATAAAACTAGTGAACCTATAGATAATAAACATTATGTAACAATCAATATAAATAATAACATCATTAGAACCGATCATGAATACTATGTCAGAAACAATCATAATGATGAACTAAAATCTTATGATTTTGATACCATGTATTATCAATCAAACATACTCATTGGGAAAAAGGATGATTCAACTTCAATATTCACTTCTTTAGAAGGTTTTAAGAGTTACCTTTGTGATAGTGTTGGATCGATAAATTCTTTTGCTTCCATCTACAGAAATGGTAAAATCTCACTTTTAGAACTGATCTATGGAGATACTATGGTTCAGAATGCCGATCAAATAGTACATGCCGAACATCCCCAAAGTGAAAAATTCATAATAGTTCGGAAATCTGATCAGTATGAAGTATATTATGGTAGCAAACAAGTTTTAACATTGAGTGATCCCGATATAAAGATTGAGATAAAAAGTACAGTTATAAGTTATAATTTGAATGGGAAAAGATTTATTTATGATGCCATCAGGGACCTTAGTTATGTAAAAAAATATGACATCTACAAAGTAGCGTTTTCGGGGTTTTACATTGTGGAGAATAATTTTAAATATGGGCTTGTCGACAATAATCATGAAGAAATAATTCCTTGTAACTACAGTGAATATATCAGTATTATAAATAATGAATACATTGAAGTAAAAGATACATTTAAAAGTGCAGTTTATGATATACACGGAAGGCTTTGTATTCCGCTCGACAATTATGATAGCAGTTTCACTTCAAATAAAAACCACATTTTTGCAAAGAAGAATAATTATTATGGCTATTATGACATTTTAGCAAAAAAATGGCATCCTACATCAAAGTATCAAGACATCAAAGATTGCAATATTAGAATTGATGGAATAGGTGATATTTTCATCTTTCTCGAAAAAGGTAAATATGGTCTGATGAATGAGCTATGTAACGTCGTTTTAAGTCCTGAATATGAAAGTATAGAATTGGCATTAAACAAATTTATACTGACAAAAAACAATAAAAAATCTGTCATTTTTGTCAATAGTAAAATGGAAAAAACATCTGAATATAATAACTTTATCGTAACTTCATTTGAAAATTTTTGGATTGGTCTCAAAGACCATGCTTTTGATTTATATAATAATAATATCTTTGTAAAGAGTTTTTCTGGTTACGATCCTGTTTTTTTATCCTATGAATATCTAAGTTATAAGAAAGGAATCACTGAAAAGAATAGCGTAAAGGAAATATTTGATTTAAAAAATGAAAAACTATTTTATTCAGGCAAACAGAATATTGTGAGAATCCTCAATGGAGAAAGATTGATACTAGAAGAAAATCATGGCAATTATCGATTAATAGATAAGGCCAACAATGCTCTGTTTGACCAACCAATACAAGAATATAAAACCATAAAAGGCAACATGTTGTGGATAAAAGCCGATGAGAAACAAGGTGTTATAGACTTTAATGGAAAAATTGTCATCGAACCAAAATATGAAGAGGACTTTTCTGAAAAGATTTATAGTTTTGAGAAATTTTTAACCATCAAAAATAATCAACAGATAGATATTTATGATAAGAGTTTAACAATGATAAAATCCTTAGATTATGACTACATGGGTACTTTTAGTCATAATGTGGCGCCTATTCGTAAAGGAAGTCTATGGGGATTTATCGATACATCGTGGAATGAAGTCATACCTCTAATTTATGATTATTGTCATAGTTTTTATAGTCCACCTATTACTTTTGTTTACAAAGATAAAAAGTTGGAGTTTATTGATCCCCAAGGTAAGCCAACAGTAAATCCCAAAAACCTTACTGTTATCTTAAATGAAATGCTTGGTCAAATTGTTGCTAGCGGTAATTTCAATAAGGAAAATTACGCTAAATTAGTATGCGAAGAGTATTATATTAAAATATCAGATAAGCTAATTTTTAAAGATAATGAAACAGGCAAATTTGGTTTAATGAATCCTTTTTATGACATAATTTTACCATCATCTTATGACGAGATAAAGAGAATTGAAACTGATTTTAAATATTGTTTAGGATATAAATTAAACGAAAAATGGGGTATTTTGGATTCTACAGGTTATGTCATCTTTGAGCCTACCTTTGAAAGATTAGAACATGATTTTCTTTCTAAAAAATTAAAAGTAAGCATAAATGGCCATAGCTCTTTAATTGAATTCCCTGATCAATAGTCTTATTTTTGATTTATAGTTTCTATGTGCTCTTTTCACCAAAATTTCAAACAAATGAATAAAATAGCTTTTCAAGTTTTACTAATCATCAATTTATTAATGATTTTTTCATACACCACCCAAGCTCAAAAATGGAATTTAGGTGCTCATCTCGGCGTTACATCATCAAAGATGCTTTGGACTGATAAATATGAAGGTGCAAAATATTTCTTAGCCATTCCTTATCCTGCAACACAATTCAGGCAGTCATTTAGTTTAGGCTTATCTGCTGACTATATTTATAATGAAAAAGTTTACAGTCCTTTTCACTTTGACATTTATAACAAAAGATTTTCCATAAGCACTGGTGGACTCGTACAAACAATTGATGAAAATGGGCAATTGCTGTATATACAATCAGATTACTTAGATTATAGATTTACCCAAATGGCATTGTCTGGTGGGATTGGGTATTTGTTTATGACTCAATTAGGAATTGAAATACAACCATACATTCATGTAAGTCTAACGGAACTACAAATCAAAGTAGGAGATGTCATTGACTGGCAAAAAGATGATGGTTTTCAGCAAGGTTACGATTTTGGTATTTCAGGGTACATCCGTGGTAATTTTAACAAATTTTATCTGAAAGCTGGATATCAGTATGGTATTAGAGAGATTAGTGAGTACAGTGTGGTAGATGTACAGGGTGGCTCACTTGGGAAATTCCCAATCAGGAATACTATGATTTTATTTTTAATGGGATATCAGTTTTAGGTTTGTTTTAAAATATAACTCTTAATACTTTTACTTAATCAATTCAATCATTTTAAAAACTAAATCCTATAATAATTATGATGTTTCGAGATATCACAATTTCAAGTTATTTCCTTTGATAAAACCTTGCAGACTTTCTTCCCAAACTTCGGATTTAAGGAACTCTGCCCTTCTACTTTTTATTATTTCAAAACAATCATTAAATAGTTGTCGATCACCAAGCTTTTTTACACCATTTACAATGATCAACAATCCATAAGCACTTTCAT
>JBGSOH010000079.1:0-5781 GCA_041739205.1 Saprospiraceae bacterium | reverse complement strand
CTGAAATACAATCAGGTGCGCTACATTTTGAAAATCAGGGAAAACTCAGCGAAACAAATAACTGTGTACCAGTAGCAGATTTTTATGATGCCGCACTTGAAGATGTGTTTGCAGACCTTAATTTTAATAATACTAAAGTCTGTATAGATATCGAGAATATGGTAGAGCCGTACTTAAGTTTTGACGCTAGAATGCGTACATTATCTCCTCAACCAAAAGAAGATTTCCTCCATGGCATTATGGTTTTTGAAAATAATCAACGACTGCCGACGCCTGTCATTACAGATACTGACAATAGTTTTAAAACATTCAAAATACCTCTGACAACTGCACATTTAGGATTGATTGATATTTCATTATACATTGATGGTTCTGAAGGAGACATAGACAATATTTTCATTTATGATAAAAATTCCACCAGCGTGGATGACATCTATAAAACCACACCCTTTACCATTACAAATCCATCAGCAGATGTCATAAAAATTGATCTTAATAGTAATAGCACAGATGTAGTACATAAAATAGAAATCTACAATGCCAATGGTGTACAAGTATATGTAGGTCCTATTACAAATACGACTTTGCATATAGATTGTGCCAACTGGTCATCAGGTCTATATCTCTATAAAATGCAAGGAGAGTTTACATCTTGGAATGGCAAAATCATTGTAGCACATTAAAGTAAAAAGTACATTAAGGCCTGATATCAACTAAACCTTTTGTACTAATAAAATATTCGACACAAAAAAAGCTTGTAGCCAACTGTCTTATAAAACAAATTGGCTACAAGCTTACTAAAAATACACTAATCTATTTTTATAATCTTCTGTCTATATATCTTTCCTGATGTAGCATCTGTCAAAGCAATGATATAAATGCCTGACATAAGCGCTGACACATCTATCTGACCTTCTTGGAGTATTAATTGATTCACATGACCACTTATGGATGTTAAAGATACCTTTTTGTCAAATCGTGTCGCATCATCTATGGTGATGAGATGAGATGATGGATTTGGGTAGATGTTTATATTTACATCATTTGAAGCATCTAGTACGCTACTCAATATATTCATCTTCTGTCCATCTAGTAAGACCCAGCTATAAAACCGTGGATAATCACTTCCAAAACCAGTTCCTGTCCATATAAATTGCTGAACATATAAAAGTATGTCTCCATTTTCCATCATGGAAGCATATTCTGTTCTAAAATGATCTTTAGTGCCCTCTACCAATGTTCTTTTGACCAAACTAATGGTATCTCCATCTGAAGCAAACAAATCATAATAAGTACTTTCTGTTATTTTATCTTGACGACACCTACTTAGTAAAATTCTGTTATTTATCACATCTGCCATAGGATAAAAATAACCGTACATGATACCATTATCAATACCATCTCTAAGGGTATAAGTAATTTTATCAATTAAATTTGCCTTCATATCAAACAAATGATAAGTCAACCGAAGTGTTTTTGCACCGAAATCTTCTATACCAGATTCTGTAATAAAATAACCATTATCATATCTATATCCAACACAAAAACCTATAGTATCTTGAAAATGTTGTGTAATATCATATTTCTCAAGGAATTGCATTTCACTATCAAATATACCAATAATGACTTCTTTGTTTTTCCAGTTTTCTGATTGAGATACTAGTACTGCGCCTTTATTCCCATCATTAAGATCGAAATATCTTAAGTTCTCCATCAAAAATTTAGAATCAAATTCAATTGAATCAATTTTTAGAACTACTCCATCAAAATTTATTTGAGTTTTTTCAAAGAAACCAGCTCCCGCCTTATATATAATATGATCATATAAACTATTCTTTTTATATATTTTGGGGTTATTATCACCATTTTGCTTTGTTATTCCTGCAATAGATCGAAGTTTAGAATTAAATATATTGATTTTATCGACATAATTACTATCAACAATTTCTCCATTTTGGAGATCTAGCTTAATATCTGCAGGATAACAAAAACTCCAATTTGTACCTGGACCTAAAGGCTGCTCAGCTTCATCATATAATGTTACAACCAATTGTCCATCTTCCACAGAAGGTTGACTGAGTGCCTTTCTTTTGAGAAATTCCTTATACACTCTTCTTGTCTCCCAATATACTTCACCAGTATTTTTATTTAGTTTTTTGATAGTGTATCCGCAATAACCCACTGAAACGCCATTATCAAAAAGTCCCCGATAATTCATAAATACATACATTGTGTCTTCTACGATGATAGGTGGTACCCTCATCTCAAACCACTGATCATCTATCTTATTTCCTTCTATCCAGCTTAATTCAGCCCACTTTGTTTCACTATTTTGGAATTTTAAGGGCAAGTTTAATTGCGTAAAAGCACTAAACCCAAACAAAATAAAAGTAATTGTTATAAATTGTTTCATATCTTATAATTTAGATTTTTGATCAGTTTCACAAATATAAAACAATTTAAATTTATTATCGCTACAAAATCAGAATTCGGTCACTTCAAATCAGAATTCGGTAAATCCATCCATAAAAAAAGCCTTAACTGACACCATCGTCAATTAAGGCTTTTTTTATTTAATCAAATTTTATTTTATTATCTGAGCAAGTTAACATTGCCTTGCTTCCTATATTCTAAAGCATTTATACACAATGCTCTTAAATAATAAGCATATGCATCCGGTGGTAACGGCTCACCATTAAAGGTTCCATCCCACCCTACTGTTTGGTCTTTTGATCTGAAGACTTCTTGTCCCCATCGATTGTAAATAATAAGCTCCATATCATCTATGAAGTTACTTCTCACATACAAGATATCATTGACTCCATCACTATTCGGTGTGAATGCATTTGGCAGATACACATCGGTTTCATCACATTGTGCATTTCTGACGGTCACCGTTACGATATCTGTAGCAGTACATCCATTTTCATCCGTGACAGTCACCGTATAAGATGTTGTTTCTGTTGGACTCACTATAATACTAAGTCCATCATCACCAGTACTCCATGCATAGATTGCATTGGTTATAGGATTTGAAACAAAAATTTCTATGCTTTCACCTTCAAAAATGGTAAAATCTGGATCTGCATTGACTACCACAGATACTTGCTCACCTACCTCAGCTAAAAATTCGGAACTTTGTTTACATCCTGAAAGCTTATCCGTCACTTCTACAAATAATAATTTATCCGCAGTTAGCAACACAGTTGGGTTTTGGATAGTAACACTTGATGTGAAACACTCTGCTGGTGACCAGAGATAATTATATGCATCTGGATTATCGATATCTAGCATCACTTCTGAATTTTGTGAGAAACAAAACTGACCCGGTCCAGAAACTTGAAAATCAAATGGTTGAGTTATTTTCGGGCTAATGTTCGCATTACTTGCGCATCCTGTTTCCTTATTGGTAAGGATCACCGTCAGTACCTTTCCTTCCACTGCTTTGATAATCGGATTAGGTGTATCTCCACCCGAAACAATACACTCTGCAGGCGACCATTGATACGTGTATAGCGACGGATTATCTATGATAATACTTATTTCGTATTCTTGATTGATACAAAGACTGTCTCTTCCATCTAAATCAACTGTAAAATCAAATTTAAATACTTCTGCCCTTACGGTATCAGTACCTATACATCCATAAATATCTTCTGCGGTGACGATGTATTCTGCATCATTATTCAATATAATTTCAAGGGTATTTCCACTAGTTACAACATTTCCATTCATATCTGTCCATGAATAAGTCACATTGTCAATATTGGCTTCTGCTACAAATATTATGGTATCCCCTAGACACCTTACTTGGTCATCTATGGCATTGATCGAAATCAAAGGATTGACAACCACATCTTGACTTTCTATTTTGAATGGACACACATTCACTAGATTGACCAATGTCACATTATAAGTTCCTGAGTCAGGATAAGTGTAGCAAGGTTTAGGTTGCAACGATATGTCATTGAGGGTCGTAGGATCGCCAAAGTTCCACTGTAAAAAGCCAGTGTAGCTTCCAGTTATTTCAAAACAAAACTCATTTTTACCACATTCAGATAAGCTATAACTAAAATCAACAACAGGATTGTCTGAAATAATGACTTCAATCGAATCTCTCAAACTACACCCAAACTGATTTGTAACAGTAAAGTAAAACACAAAAGGTCCGTTTTCATCAGGCCCAATGCCTATGGTTGGACCAGATGTATCCCCTCCCGAAACGATATGACTGTCTGCATCCCAAACAAATTGGTTATTGTGCGAAGGATCCAGATTTATGGTCAATAATTTTGTAGTATCTTCTCTACATACTGTAAACGGTGATATGGTTTCTATACTAGGGGTTTCATTACTTACTGTAATCTGAGCAGGAAAAGTAGAACATTGTTCACCTACAAACTGTGCATAATACGTTTCATCTAGTCCAGTAAATTGCGTCTTTAACGTATCTCCAGTAGCAATAACAACTGCAAGATTAAAATCAGTACTCCAGATGTACTCTCCGACGCCTACACCACCTGAAACGGTTAGTAATACACTACCATCACAGCTTGTGGTGTCTCCTTCTATCTGTAAGGTAATCCCATCTTCCAATGCAAATACATCGACAGACGAAACAACCGTACACAATCCATCAGAAACAGTTACTTGATAAGTAATATTAGAATCTATGGTTACGATTGGATTGGATGGGTCCGTAAGGTCTAATCCATCTATTGGTGACCAAGTATATGTCCAATCAGGATTCGGATTGGTTACAAATGTTTTTGACTGATTAGGGCAAAGTATGATTGGATCCGCAACAAATTTTATAGTAGCAAATGGCCCAGGCAAAAATGATCTTTGTACAGTATCACTACATCCATTTTCATAATTGACGATTATATTC
Organism: Saprospiraceae bacterium; assembly: GCA_041739205.1. Lineage (GTDB taxonomy): Bacteria > Bacteroidota > Bacteroidia > Chitinophagales > Saprospiraceae > OLB9. The sequence continues at coordinate 890 of JBGSOH010000079.1, read as the reverse complement.
ACAAAAAGAATACTATCTTTTGGGATAACTATGGTAATATCCGTGCCACTGTAAGGCAACTGATTGCTAGATGTACCCACTATCCAAGAAATATCCGTCGGAGAGATGCCATTGGCAAGCGTATCTACATAGTTTAATTCTAGTTGGACACTATTCTCATCAGGACACTCAATAGGTTGGAATGAAAAATCAGCTTTAGGCAATAAATCTTGTAAAGAGAAAGATTTGGTAAGCGATTTTGTACATCCACCTTCAAAGTTAACGGTTAGTGTCACAGAAAGATTAGTTGTACTAGTAGGAAGCGTAATACTTAATGGATCATCTGTGAATGTTTGATTTCCTATCGTCCAAGAAATAGATGCTATGGCAGCAAAAGGATTGAGTGGTGCTGATAAGTTGTTAAATACCAATTGCGCAATTCCTTCTGATGGACAGTCTGAAAGAGAAAAATCAAAATCTACTTTTGGGGCTAAACTTGCTATATTTATGGTCTTTACTATAGTAGCCCGACATCCATTACTTGCTGTTACCACTAGGGTTACTTCAGCATCTCCGTTTCCTGATAAATTTATGATTGGGTTACTACCAGAGTACAAAGTCGTAGCTCCATTCTGTAACACACTCCATGACCATTCTGATAAGGCAAACCCTGGTTCATCATAAACAGATGCATCATTCAATTGAATTTTAAGACTGTCATTAGTGTCATTACAACCAGATAAACTAAAATTAAAGTCAGGTATTATTTTATTTTCAAAAACCGATACGGTCTTTACTATGGTATCAAAACATCCATCTGACCCCCTAGTAGCAAGAAGTCTGACATTATAAACGCCCGAAGATGGAAAATTAAATATTGGATTTGCTTCTGTAGATTGGAATGCAGGATC
>JBGSOH010000059.1:0-15017 GCA_041739205.1 Saprospiraceae bacterium | reverse complement strand
CGTAGCATCTTTGAGATTTGTGTATAATAACAAATCTCAATATCTTCTACTTGCCACAAAACCTATTCAAGGTAGTTGTTTAGAGAAAGTTACATTGTTTAATTTATAAGTCGAAACTGAATCCAGAATTCTTCTTCTTTTCATATATGCTTTTGTCAAAAGCATACAACTTTGCAGGTCTGTGAGAAACTGACTCTTCTATCTCTCCTATATCCTTCAAAATAGCCAAGGAATTTAATTTTCTTCTGAAATTTCTTTTATCCAATTCAATATTCAGAATCACTTCGTACAATCTCTGTAACTGGAGCAAACTGAACTTCTCAGGAAGCAGGTTAAACCCAATTGGCTGCTCTCTCAATTGTTTTTGCATCCGACTGAGACAAGACTTCATAATTGTAAAGTGATCAAAGGCTAAGGAAGTAATATCACAAACATCCATCCATCTTAGATTACTATTTTTCTCAAGATGCAATAAATGGTCTTCATCAATTTTTATCAAAGAATAATAAGCAACCGTGATCACGCGACTCAAAGGGTGACGATTTATATCACTAAAAACTTGCACTTGCTCAAGGAAAACATCCGTAAACCCTGTCTTTGCAATAAGAACACGTTTGGCAGCTTCATCTGTTGTCTCGTCAGGATGAACAATATCTCCTAACAAAGAAAACTGATCAGTGTAAGGTGGCATATCACAATTAGATACCAATACTTTGAGAGCATCATCGTCATATCCAAATATCACACAGTCAACAGACACAGCGGCTTTGAAGTCATTATTTATTTGAGTAAGCCATACATTTATATTCTCACTTGCATTGGAGGTCATCTATCGTTCAATTTTGGAGGGTGAAGGTAAAGTTTTTTAAAAAATCATCAAAACATTTGAACAAAATTGTATTTGAATTATTTATTTGGGTTATGAAAGTATCCATTTGGTCCATAGGCAAGACAGACGAAAAATATCTAGAGGAAGGCATAAATAAATACCTAAAGCGGCTTAAACACTATACACAGATTTCTTATGAAGAATTTAAAGATGTAAAAGCTGGACAGTTCCCTACCGAAACGCTCAAACGTGAAGCCGAAATGGTCTTGTCCAAATTAAAATCTGAAGACATTTTAGTACTTCTCGACGAAAAAGGTCAGTCATATGATTCTGTACAATTTGGAGCTTATCTGGAAAAAATGCAGGTTCAGTCTACAAAATCGCTCATCTTCCTGATAGGTGGTGCTTATGGACACCATGAACTCATACGAAATAGGGCCAATCATCTCATCTCTTTATCTAAAATGACTTTTTCTCATCAGATGGTTAGACTTTTTCTGGTAGAACAAATCTACCGTGGTTACACCATCATCAAAAACGAAAAATACCATAATATTTAAATACCTTTGCATCAATTAAATCCTTATTTATGAGTCTTACCATAGTCATTTTGGTGATTACATGTGTTGTGTCTTTCTTGGCTTTTAACAATAGAACCATGTTTGACAACTTAAAACACTACCCTGCTGTAGAGCATCAGCGAAAGGAATATTACCGTTGGCTGACATCAGGTTTTCTTCATGGTGATTATATGCATTTGATTATAAATATGTTTGTATTTTACTCCTTTGGGGCAGCCCTCGAAAAATATTACACCTATCATTTTGGGATGATTGGTGGTAGTATCTTATTTGGCGTTACTTATTTATTGACTATCATACTTGCCAACATACCTACCTATTTTAAACATGAAAACAATCCATATTATACTGCGATTGGAGCATCTGGAGGAGTATCTGGTATTCTCTTTATTTACATTTTGATTTACCCATGGAATATGTTGGGACTTTATGCGATTATTCCTGTGCCAGCTATCATTTTTGGTGTTCTATATTTATGGTATGAATCTTGGGCAGCAAAAAATCAAAACGATAACATTGGCCACGATGCGCACTTTTTTGGTGCGATTGCTGGTATTATGATAGCGATTGTGAGTCGTCCTGCTATTCTTCCTGAGTTTTTAAGGAGTTTGATAGATAATTTCCCTTTTTAGCATAAAAAAAGGATGGTAATCAACTCAGATTACCGTCCTTTTATCTAAGTCAAGAATAAGAATTCTTAACTATTATTTTTTAGACCAAGCTGCTATTGAGTCCATATTCATTTTGATATAATCATTATTACCAGCTTCTTTTGCTTTAGCTAATGATTCATTTGCTGTTGCTACCGCTGCTCTAAAATTACCCATATCTGCTTCGATCAATGATTTTTGTCTTAGTACCCAAAACTTGTCATTACCCATTTCTACAGATTTATTCATCCATGCCAATGACTGAGTCAAGTCTTTTTTAGCTTCTCTGTAATATCTTGCTGCATTATAATAATCGTTTGCTGACGGTCCAGCCATTACAGCTGTGATACTAGATGAAACTTTTTTATCAGTAGGTACTTCGATTTTAACAGGTACATTTACATTATCCCACATGATTTCTAAGTGGAAACTTTCATTTGTTACATTACCTACATTAAGTGTAAACGTTTCTACAGTATTGATAGCCTGTGGAGATACCATTACTTTTGCAGCAACTTTTGCATCATCCCATTTTTCAGGAGTTCCCCAGTTTTCTGTATCAGTGTAAAAAGTAACTTCCCAAGATGTTTGACTTGGTTTTGTAAAAATAGCATAACTACCTTTTTTTACTTCCTTACCTCCAATCATTACATCATCACTGAAAGTAACAATTGAGTTTTTGTTTGCACCTGTTCTCCAAAGTGCATCGAAAGGTACTAAATCACCGAAGATTTTTCGACCGTTTTTGCTAGGTCTTGAATAATCAAGCGTCACATTTGTCAAGCCTACTGTTGTCTCCACTTTAGAACTTGGACTTGCAGCAGGAGTTTTGATCTGAGCATCAGCACTTACCAAAAGTAGCGATAATGCTGGAATTAATAGTAAATTGAAAAAACTTTTCATTTAGTTGTTGATTTTAATGATTAAAAATGAAATTATGTTGGATTTAAAATGATAATTCCAATGTATCACCATATAAATGAAATGAATCATTCAATTGTTCAAAATAATATTTGACAGAAAACAAAAACTTAAGCCAAACCAACCTAAATAGCTGATTTTATGGGTTTTAGGCATTAAGTGTTCACCAAATTATTTTTTTGTTAAAATTATTATTTTACCTATTCTTTCTCTTTTACTTTTCGTGTTTCCACTTTAATGATTTGATTTTTATCTCGTTGTTCTTGAATCTTTTTATTTCTTTCTGCTACAATTTTCGCAATCAAGACATCTGTATCTAAAAGCTTTCCTGATATGTGTCTATGAAAAGTGATTAACATAAATCTGGTCATATCTTCGGTATATGTCAGTCCTTTTTCCCTTAATACGTGAGAAAACCTGGACCCTTCATCAAAATTCCAATTGTACTCCATCCATCTTCCTAATCCGAAATGAAGTTTTTTAGCTATAGTGTCTTCACTAACTTTAAGCATTGGTTTCCTTGCTTCTTCGGTGGTGAGTTCCATCAATTTTGCCATCGCATCATCTACATCTCTAGGAATATAAACCCCATAAAGTTTTGATTTTTTAATATTAGCATTATATAAGGAGTCTTTAGGCAGACTGACCCTTTTCTGATTTTGGGCCATTATACTAGTCAATGCAAAATAACAAAATAAAAAAACAAACATTTTATACATAAAAAGCATATTTATCTGGTAATTAGAAGAAGAACGTTTGACTAGGTTTTAAAATTCTAAATTCCATAAATTTAACTAAAAATTAAACGGAGATCAATATATTTTAAAAATCAAACAGTCAATTTTGCAAATGTAACAACAATACAGTAATTTTACGGTTTAAAATAAATCAACCCAATTATAAAATTAATATCCCGTTATGGCAGAAGTATTGGAAAAAAAGAAAGCAGCGGACAAAAAAGTAAAGACAAACAAGTACGACAAAGCAACTTACTTGACTTGGTTTGAAACAATGTACCGTATTAGAAGATTTGAAGAGAAAACACTTTTTGCATATTCCCAACAAAAAATAAGGGGATTTTGTCACGTTTATATTGGTCAAGAAGCAATTGCTGCTGGATTAGTGACTGGCATTCAGAAAGAAGATAAAATTGTAACTGCCTACAGACAGCATGGTATCGCCTTAGCAAGAGGACTTGATTCTAATTCATGTATGGCAGAATTATATGGTAAAGAAACAGGTTGTGTGAAAGGGAAAGGTGGAAGTATGCACTTTTTCTCAGCTGAGCACAACTACTTCGGAGGTAATGGTATCGTCGGTGCTCAAATTCCAATAGGAACAGGCATAGGTTTTGCAGAAAAATATAAAGGAACAGATAAGTTTTGTGTTACGATGTTTGGTGATGGCGCAGCTAGACAAGGTGCATTGTATGAATCTTTTAACATGGCGATGACTTGGAAACTTCCCGTATTGTACATATGTGAAAATAATATGTATGCCATGGGAACATCTGTCACACGTACTAGTAATGTACATGATCTTGCAAAAATAGGATTGGCTTTTGACATGCCAAGTGAAACTGTAGACGGTATGAGTCCTGAATCAGTTCATGAAGCACTTCAAAGAGCTGCGGCACACATCAGATCTGGAAAAGGTCCTTATTATTTAGAAATCAAAACATATAGATATAGAGGACACTCTGTTTCTGACCCTGCAAAATACAGAACAAAAGAAGAACTCGAAACTTACAAAGACCGAGATCCTGTTGTTATGATCCAAAATAAAATCATTTCTGAAAAGATTGCCACTCAAAAAGAAGTTGATGCCATTATTGAAGCCATTAATACTGAAATTGATAATGCAATGGAATTTGCAGAAAACTCTTCTTATCCTGTACCATCAGAGTTGTACGAAGATAATTATACGCAAAAAGATTATCCGTACATCACGGACTAATCATAAATTAAGTATAAAAATAAATCTAAATACCCATTTGACTAAGTCGATGGGTATTTTTTTTTATAATTCGAGAATACTTTGGGTAAATTCTTTTTGGACAACCAGTTTTATATTTAACAAAACTATTTCTCCCATATTTTTGCATTGAAGAAATGCTTTATTATGATGATGTTTGGCAAGATCGGCTCTCAGTCTTTCAACCTTTTCATTGGACGAAATATTATCGGCGATCATACATCGTAACAATTTAGTGAGTCTATCTCTTGAGATTTTTGCTCTACGTGCTATGAGAGATCGTTCTTCCAATTGATATTGTTTGACAGAGTCATAGGTCAGATTGTCAAAACCTAGTTTTAGAATACCGTTATTTTCTTTAAAATATTGTGGAAGGTAAAATTGTTTTCTACCTTCATAAGACTGTTGGTCAAAATCTATTGCTCTTATCCTGTATTGGGATCCTTCAATATCTGGCGTAATGTCGACAATATAGTTGTACGCACGCATATCACCCAAAAGCTGGATAAAACATCTTTCATTAAATTTTATAAACTCTTTAGCTACCCTTATTTGGTTAAAGGTGTCTATTTTAATATGATTTTTTATAAAATCATCACCAGGTATTCCAGCAATATGCTCTTCTATAAGGGTATCCTTATGTACAAGGTATGAAAGACTATTTGGCGAAAGCAACTCTTCCAATTCTAAACCATATACTCTAGATGCATCAGTTTTTTTGATGTAGAAATGGTCATAATTGTCATTAAGTTTATTTATAATTCTGACCCTAAAAGGATTGGTATTGCCAAATATACAAAAATCAATCCTACTTACGGACAAATGATCAATGACTTCACGGTCTCCATCAGTCTTCAGAAGCGCATAAATGACACAAAGTGCTTCATTAATCATCTCTTGGTCGTACTCAGAATAGTAAACCGTTTCCCAAAATAGATCATTTCCTTTACTATCTAACAATGGTGTAGAAGCAATATACCTAGTCATATCTTCATATTGTATAGGAAAAGTAGCACTACGACCATATCGATTGAGATATTGATCTAATTGCTCAGATATTGGAAAAGCTAACTTCTTTTTTGATGGTTTATTGCCTGCCATATAATGATAACGTCAATAATTAGACCATTTTTGAATGTCCAAATTTAGTTGTCAAACACTTAATATGAAACTAGTACATTTCACTTTATTTTTTTTCATTTGATTTCGTTTTTAGAATTATTCTAAAATCAGTAATCCTATACTTTTACCATATTAACATCTTTGGTATTGATACAAAACCGTACCTTTGCAAAATAATATTTTGAAAACATGATGTATAGAATTCTTATTGCATTTCTTGTACTTACCTCTTGTAAAGAAAATGTAAAAATAGAAAACCAAGAAAGTCCATTGTACAAAGAAGTTATGGAAATTCATGATGACGTAATGCCTGAAATGTCCACTATTCACACCATTAAAAAGGATCTAAAAGCAATAGAAACGCCAGAAACAAAGGATTTAATTTTAAAAAATGTCAAAGCGTTGGACGATGCAGATGAAGCAATGATGGCTTGGATGGCTGAATTTAAACTACCAGATGATAAATCGGGAGAAACAGCATATCTGGAAAATGAAAAAATAAAAATCAGTAAGGTTAGCGATGCCATGTATGCAAGTATAAAAAATGGAAAACAAGTGCTAGATTCTTTAAAAACCTTAAACTCAAAATAATATGAATCCCAAAATACATCTTTTGTTTATTGTAACTTTTTTGACATTCTTTAGCTGTTCACCCAAAAGTGGTGACCTACCCTATCTCGGCGAAACAGTGGTAGAAAATGGAATAGAAATTCATCATAAAGTTGGTCAGTTTGCTCATTTAAATCAAGATAGCGTATTGGTTGACAACAAAAAAATGTCTGAATACATCTATATAGCTGACTTCTTTTTTACGTCATGTCCTTCTATATGTCCAAAAGTGATGAAAGAAATGACAAAAATTTATGATGCTGTAAAAGACGAGCCAAATGTAAAACTAGTTTCCTTCACACTTGACCCGAAAAGAGATGATGTCGCAAAACTTAAATTGTATGCCAATAACTTAGGCATTGACCACAACAAATGGTATTTCCTTACAGGAGACAAAGATGCTACTTTGGAACTTGCAAATACTTTTTTTGTGGCAGCTTTTGAAGATGCAAATGCTCCTGGTGGATTTGACCACAGTGGTAAGATATTACTTATCGACAAGGAAGGTCATGTTAGATCATTTAGTGAAGGAACTGATCCTGAAAATACACCGAAGATAATAGCAGACGTCGCAAAACTTTTAGAATCATATAAAAGTAAATAAAACTTAAAATGAATTGTATTCATAATTATACAGGAGCGTTAATTTTATTATTAATTACGATAATGTTATTTTTAGCTGGTTGTGGCGACACAACTTATATGCAAGGAAAAAGGCTGTATGTTGTAAACTGTCAAAACTGCCACATGGAAGATGGTAGTGGCCTTGGTGGTTTAATACCTGCATTGTCATCGTCAGCTCAAATTGGATCAGCAGATTTCTCTTGTATTATTAAAAACGGTTTGAATGATACTATTTTTCAAGATTCTACCTATTTATTAAAGGAAATGCCTTCTTTCAAGAAGTTTAGTGCTACAGAAATAACCAATATTGTTAACTATGTAAATCATACTTGGGCCAAAGACTTCAAAGAAAGTACCATCCTAGACGTTGAAAAAGTATTGAACGAGTGCCCATAAAGCCACAATACTAAAATTCATTAAAATATCTCCTTGCGTTTCTATTGAAACTCTCTTTTACATGGGTAGCATCGACAGAATTACCAATCCTATCATTCGGAACTGAACCATACAATATAGTTTCCCAAGCAGGGTTAGATCTTTCGCTCAAACATGTAGAATGTAACAAATGGAAGTCATTGTGTGCCAATGATTTATTGAAAAACAGAAACCTTACATTTGTTTGCCTTGTACGTGACATTGTATTGTAATACCATATTTCATAAGGCGGCGCATCTACTTCAGTTTCTACAGTGATGACATTGGTTGGTTTGCCATATTTCAGAAAAATGTGTCCTCTATCAGATTGGAAACCATAACCTGCATTGGTGTAAAACTTCTTGTCAACTGCTTTTGCAACTTCCATATATCCATTATAAGCGGCTTCGGGGTTAACAGGATTGCTTGATTTCCAGAACTGGTAGATAAAAGAACGCTGGCTTTTAATCCTATTGGTTAATAATAATTCTCTTAAAGTAGCTGTTTGGCTTTGGTCAGTAATTGGAAAATGAGCCTTTATAATAAAATCCATATCCTCTGGCATCAATTTTTGAGCAAAAGAGTTTTCTAAATTATCATTGTAGCTTTCTAGAAATGCTATATCAGCTTCAGGGTTACTTTTTACAAAATTTGCAGATTTTGAAAAAATAACATTTTTTTGCTTATCAACTACATTAATCAATAGATGATAATCGCCTGACTTAATACTACTTGTAGGGAAATTTAACAATAATGGTTCAATATCAAGGTTAGCTAATTTTTTATATTTTACAAGTAACTGCTTTGCATTTATATTAGATTTAAATCCATCCATTAACGCATATTGAACAAAATAATCTTGAGCCAAATCATTTTTTTCATTATAAACTTCAATATAAAAGTTAATTAACCGATCGTCTTTTGATGAATAATTATACGCAAGTGGCTCCATATAAAGACCATTTTTAACTAAAGGCGATTCAGTGCTATCATTGTGGACATCTCCAAGAAGTAAAATATCAGATGTAAATACTGTTGAAGTGTGAGGTGCAACATATATTTTTTGTTCTAATTCAATTTTATCATCAGGATTTGAAAAGTCAAAGGCTTCAACTTTAATAGTATACTCACCAGTATTTAAAACAAACCTTTTCACATCTAAAAAATCACTGATACTATCAATGTTGCTAGACTTCAGAATAAACTTATCATATCCGACAATATCGTTTTTATCATTTGTAATTAATATTAAAAACTCAACAGCTGCTTCATTTTTACCTTCTTTTATAGACCATTGCACAGACTTTGCGTCCACTCTTAGATATAATTCTGCATAAGTTTTTGAACCATGAAATACATAAGAGCTTACATCCAAGTTGATGGCTTTTGATGACATTGAAACGCAAAACAAAATTGCTAAAAGTATATACTTAAACATTTAAACCTATTTTAATACTACAAATATAATGTAATAAACAACTATAAATTTCTTTTGATTAGATCAAACTTATTTGAAATGGGTATTTATTTCATAATTGTATTCGCCACGACAGCAATTACATATGTTTTTCAGATCATTGTAAGCTAAAATTGATAAATAACTCAGACAAAATAGAATTATTTCTGGCGTTTAAGATAATACTTCATATGAAATATCTTCATTTTCCCTTCTAGAATCAATGTATCAGACTCTAATTTGGAAATATTGAGTTCAAATGGTGTCTCAGTGTCAATTTTTAATTTTTCTTCTTCGACTTTGTAATTGTACTTTTTTCCATCATCAAATAAATTGGACTCTACCGTTAGATCACTATTGAATTCAAAGAAACCTTCTTGCATAAACTAATTTGGTTTCTGATTCATTTCAGAAGCAAAAACTTCCCATTTTCCTACTAACTCTCTTTGAAAAACTTTTGACTTTTCTTCTTTACAAGAAAACAGCAGCAATGCCGAAAAGCCTATTAAAAATCTGTAATTCATTAAAGATCCATTTTATACTAAAAGTCAGTCATTCCAACTATTGCACAAAAGTATGAAAAAAAATTATTTTAAAGGATAATTATTTTGATCAATATCTTGATTTTCATATCTAAAAAGCAAGAAATCACCGCTATCAAAATATCAGTAACCCAAGTTACAAAACTATTCTGCATAAAAATGTATCTTTGACCCCAGAAATGATATTAAGGTGAGTTTGAATAGATTATCACAAAAAATTGGAATTATTGGTGGCGGCCAGTTGGGTAAAATGTTATGTCAGGCAGGTAGTAAGCTTGGTTTAGACATAAGCGTCATGGACAAAGATAGTACATTTCCTTCTGCCCAGATATGCAGAGATTATGTATGTGGTGATATTAATAATTACGATGACGTATTAGCTTATGGGTTAAACCATGATGTGATTACCATTGAGATTGAAAATATTAATGTAGCTGCATTAGAAGAATTAGAAAAAATGGGAAAATTGGTTTATCCTAAGCCTTCTTCTTTAAAAATAATAAGGGATAAAGGTCTCCAAAAAGAGTTTTATGATTCTTGTGGCTTTCCTAGTTCAAATTTCCAGCTATTTAAAGGTAAATCTGAAGTACTCAAAGCTATTTCAGAAGGCCATTTGAGTATTCCATTTGTACAAAAACTCAGGAGTGATGGATATGATGGGAAAGGTGTACATGTAGTTAGAAATGAAGATGATTTAGCAAATTTGATGGAAGGTCCAAGTCTTACGGAAGATATAGTCGATATCGATAAAGAAATTGCAGTCATAGTAGGTCGTAGCATCAATGGTGATGTGGCAACTTTCCCTGCAGTCGAAATGCACTTCCATCCTGTAGCAAATCTTGTAGAGTATTTGTTTTGTCCATCGTCTATACGTAATGAATTGGCCGAAGCCGCAGAGAAACTAGCTATCAAGATTGCGAATAAAATGGATATTGTTGGTCTACTTGCTGTCGAAATGTTTGTAACAAAAGAAGGAAAATTACTAGTAAATGAAGTGGCACCAAGACCTCACAACTCTGGTCACCATACTATAGAAGCGAATGTAACATCGCAATACGAAATGCATCTGAGAGCAATCTTGGGTTTACCACTTGGTGATGCATCTCTCGTCAGACCTGCCGTTATGGTTAATTTATTAGGAGAAAGTGGATACATCGGTCCTGTAAATTACCAAGGTATTGAAGAATGCTTGAATATTTCTGGTGTTTATCCACACTTATATGGTAAAAAAGATACAAAACCATTTAGAAAAATGGGCCACGTCACGATCGTCGATGAAAAACTTGATGATGCTATAGAAAAAGCCAAATTTGTTCAAAACACCTTAAAAGTGATATCATAAATATGACCAATCCATTAGTTAGTATCATTATGGGGTCCGACTCTGACCTACCCATTATGCAACAGGCCGCAGAAATGCTTGATTATTTTGGAATTGCCTATGAAATGACCATCGTATCGGCTCATAGAACTCCAGAAAGAATGTTTGAATTTGGCAAAAACGCTCACCTTCGTGGCATAAAAGTGATCATTGCTGGTGCAGGTGGTGCAGCACATTTGCCAGGAATGGTTGCATCCATTACACCACTACCTGTAATAGGTGTACCTGTAAAATCTAGTAATTCTATAGATGGTTGGGATTCCATTTTATCTATTTTACAAATGCCAGGTGGAATTCCAGTGGCAACCGTTGCACTAAATGGCGCTAAAAATGCAGGAATACTAGCGGCTTCCATCATAGGAAGTAGCGATCAATTAATATTAGAAAAAGTGATTTCCTACAAAACGAAATTAAAGGAGGAAGTATTAGAAAAAGCTATCAAACTCGAAAACAAGCAAATAAAATAACTAAAATTATATTTAATATAAATCATGTCAAAAAGAAATTTTTTATTTAACACTTTTATGAAAAAGTGTCCAAGGTGTCAAGAAGGCGATTTGTTTACAAAACCGTTTGAGTTTTCTAAACCAATCTCTATGCCGGAACAATGTCCTGTATGTAATCAAAAGTTTGAACCAGAACCTGGATTTTATTATGGTGCAATGTTTTTATCATATATCATTTCTGCCTTCTTCTTTTTGGGTGTCATTGGTACTTGTTTAATAATATTCAAGCTTTCGCTGAATACATCCATGTTTATTTTATTGGTCATTGCAGCTTTGACGTATATGTTCTTTTTAAGAATTTCAAGATCACTGTGGATAAATATCATGGTCAAATACGATCCGAAAGCAAAAGAAAACAAAAACACCCAATCATTTGGTTACTAACGACATATAGCTTTGAAAAATAGATTTAATAGGTTAACTTCAAAAGAATGGCTCCCCTTCCAAAAATCATGGTTTAAATATGATACGGAAGAGAAATTGTTGACTGAAAATATAAGGTTTTTCATTAGAGAAGATGAAACTGAAGAAAAAGTCTTTTACTATGGAGATAATGCTGAACTTCTATCAAACATTTGTGAATCTCAGAATGTAGGATTAATTAAAGCATCTGACTTCAACAATGAAGCCTTGCAATATGCTATCTTAGATCTCAGGAATTCAGTAAATTCAATTAAAAATATTTCTGATTACCATAAGATAAAAGAAGAAACCATTAACTATTGTATTAGAATTTTCGAAAGTCTGGCGCATAGACGATTTTTGACTGTTTTAATTCCAAATGTATTTTTAGAAGATAAATATATGCCTTTAGCATGGGATTTTGCTTGGCAACTTAGCTCTATATTTAGTCTTAAAGATGAAAAAATAGCTTGTACTAATGAAGTAATATCATTAAAGACAACAGATAATCACAAGTTTATCCCTAATAATAAGATCTTTTACTGTCTATATTTCAGAAAAGACGAACTATCCAATGGCGTTTTTGAAGAGAAAAAACATCTATTATTTGAAAATAAAATACAAAAGAGTAGCAATTTTAGTTTCAAATCCACGATACCAAGCTGGTTCATTCTAAAACCACAGCCAAGAAAAAAGAATGAAATCCTTCATCCAGCTAAATATCCAGAAGAACTTGTCACCATGTTTTTAAACGAGTTTACAACTGAAAATGCCAATATTTTTGACCCAATGTCAGGAACAGGCAGTACCCAAGTTGCATCCCTTAAAGCAAGTAGAAATGCCTACGGTACCGAATTGAGTCCGTTCTTTGCGGAGATTGCATTTGGTAGATGTAGTGAAATTGTAGCGCCAAAACAAACAGATTTATTTCAATCACCCATTGATAATAAGTTTATTCTATTAAATAAAGATGCAAGAGAAATATCGAAAGATAATTTTCCTGAAATTGATTATTTGATTACATCTCCACCATATTGGGACATGCTCAACATGAAAGGTGCTGAAAACAAAGCAAAAAGAGTAGAAAAAGGACTTCAAACGAATTATTCGGACAATACTGAAGATCTTGGTAACATTGCGGATTATAACCAATTTATCACTGATCTAGCAAATGTTTACTTCAATATTCTAGACATCATGAAATCGGGCAGTTATCTAACAATTGTGGTCAAAAACATCAAGAAAAAAGGTAAGAATTATCCTTTTGCTTGGGATTTATCTGATATACTAATGAGTAAATTGATATTGCTACCAGAAACTTTTTGGTGCCAAGATGATATAAACCTAGCACCTTATGGATATGGCAACACATTCGTTAGTAATACTTTTCACCAATATTGCCTAAATTTTCAAAAGCCTTAAATCTTCAAGTCCTAAATGAAGATACTAAATTTAGAATGGGTTAATATCTTCTTGGTAAATATTACTTAATCAATCAGCATTTGAAAAGGTGATAATTTGTTTAGAAACAAATGCAAATAAAAGGTAGGAAAAGAATAAAGCACAGATCCATTTCATTATCAAGTTTTTAAAAGTTATCTAAATTTATAATTGCTAGTATTTTTAATCGTGAATCTCATTCTACCACATTCATAATCAGGAGCATCTGGATTTGGTTGAAACTTATATTCACAAGATGCTTTTAGGAACTTTTTTAGAGTCTTTACATCTTTTATGGTGGAACTATCTTGTAGGATTTCCGCATATTTCACTATTCCTTCCTTGTTAATACAAACTTTAACACCGACTCTACCGCTTACAAGCGTTGCTGACTTTGCTGCACTCATATCACGATATATTATTTTTCTACCAAATGTCCCACCTCCTGTTACATCATATCTTAACTCACTTGCATTCACAGAATCCAGCATATTAACTATTAGATCATCTGAAACTACAAATTCTGGTTTTTCTTCTATTGGCTTTTGAGTCACCTTGGGGGTTTCACATGCATTAACCATAATCAAGAAAGTAAAAAATGAAACTGTAAAATAATTTATTTTCATATTTTTTAACTTTTTTTTCGATTAGTTATCTATTTTGAACAGCAGTTTGCCACACTGCTCTTTATGCGCCGTGTAATCAGGCTGAAATTTATATGTTCTTGCTGCTTTTAAATAGCTTTTAAGTGTTTTCTTATCCGTAATTGTTGTTTCATCTGGGTATAGTTCAACATACGTAACCAAACCTGCTCTATTAATACAAACCTTTACAGCGATACTGCCACTTATTGTAGATAATGATTTTGTAGCACTTAAATCTCTATATATTATTTTTCTCCCGAAAACACCAATTTCAGATAATTTGGAAATATATGATGTATCAATACAATCCATTGATTTAACTATCGAAACGTCTGATTCATTAATTTGTACTTCTTTACTTGTTGTTTGTGCTTTTATTGGTGTTTCACAAATCAAGATAATAAACATCACTCCAAGCACCAATATCCATTTATAACTTTTCATATGAGCTAATTTCCTTTAATTTTCTTATATAAAAAAAAGCGCAAAATGGATCTTCATTTTGCGCTTTCATTACTATTTTCTCAATTTATTATTAATTGAATTATCAATCTTAAATGACATTTTACCGCACTGCTCCTTAGGTGCTGTCAAGTCGGGTTGAAACTTATACCCTCTGGCAGCCTTTAAAAATTTTTTGAGCGTTAGTTTATCTCTCATTGTAGTTTCCGCATTATTAAGCTCCACATAAGTCACCAATCCAGCCCTATTAATACAAACTTTAATTGATACATTTCCACTAACATTAACAGCTTCCTTAGCAGCGCTCAAATCTCTGTATATTATCTTTCTTCCAAAGACGCCATCTCCTGATCCATCATACGCGCCTGTGCCATCACTTGAGTTACCCGCACCAGCATCTCCGTCATCACCTTTATCTTTTCCAGCACCAGTCCCTGAATCTCCTTTTCCAGTCCCTCCT
>JBGSOH010000002.1:0-4804 GCA_041739205.1 Saprospiraceae bacterium | reverse complement strand
TGATAGTGAGTGTATTTTTTATTTCTGAGGCATTTTGTCAGGATTCTAAACACTCGTTCGGCGGGAATATCGGCTATGGTGGTGGCGATGGAATTCCACCTGATTATACCTATGATATTTTTTATGGTTATAGATTGGGTAGTAAAGTCCGGGCAAAATTGGGTTACTACAAAGGAGATAGTTATAGGGAGGAAAGATTTAATTCTATTGACAATTATTTAAATAGTCAATGGGTAAGCCCAAATAATACATCAAAAAGCCCAGCAGTCGAATTTAGTCTTTTGGATATTTATTCTCTTGGATTGGAAGTAAAGATCAATAGCCAAAAATCGTCAAGTCTTTTTATTGTACCTTATTTTATGTACTCCATATCATCAACGCAGAGGATAGTGGGAAGTTCGAGTACTTTTCTTGAATTTGAACATGAAAGGTCAAAAATTTTTGGTGGAGGTCTTGAACTCCAATATCAATATTTAATAAAACCGAAAATTGGACTGAATGCTTCTGCTTATGCTTATGGTGTCGGTTCTGAAGAGCCAGGTCAAGTTGGTGGGAAAATTGGTTTTGAGATTTATTTTTAAAATGAATATAACAACATTCACACAGAATTAATAATAGATATGGTTGCCTATTAAGTTGAAATAATTACTTTTGCCCAATTCATAACATATTTTATATTTGAAAGAAATTGGATTGCGGAAATAACCGATTTTAAGGCATTAGAAATGTGACTTTAAAAATCGTGTTATTTTGAAATCCAATTTACTTTAGGTATAACCAAGTAAAAGTAAATATTTTGCCTATGAAACGTCGTGATTTTTTCCAAAAGTCAGCCTTAGTTGCTGCTGGTGGTAGCTTGATTTTACCATTTCAAGGATGCAGTACTGCAAAACCAATAGTCAATGGTCAAGGAAAAGGCAAGAAGGCGAAAAACATCATTTTTATGGTGAGTGACGGTATGAGTTCTGGTACGCTCAATATGGGTGACCTATTCAGACAGCGCAAAGAAGGAAGAGGAAGTAACTGGATAGATCTATATAGAAATCAGCGTGTTGCACGTGGATTGATGGATATGGCATCGGCTAACTCGATGATTACGGACAGTGCGGCTGCAAGTTCATCATGGGGCGGAGGCGTAAGGGTGAAAAACGGGAGACTAAATATTAGTGAGAATGGTGAGGAGATCATGCCAATATGGCAAAAGTTTAAAAAAGCAGGAAAGAAAGTGGGATGTGTCACCACTGTTCCTATTACACATGCTACTCCTGCAGGATTTTGTGTGAATTCAAAGTCTCGAAATGACCAAAACGAAATCGCAGAGAAATATCTAGCACTTAGATTTGATGTAATGATGGGTGGCGGAGGCAAATATTTTGCTGATCGTAAGGATGGACGAAATATGTATAATGAGTTTAAGGCAGCAGGATATTCGGTGGTTCAGTCAGCATATGACATGAAAATAGCTACAAATACCAAACCGGTGCTAGGCATTTTTGATAAGGATGGATTGCCATTTGAACTTGACCGATTAAATGATGTAGATGCTATTGCTAAAGTCCCTTCACTTGCAGAAATGTCCCAAAAAGCCATCGAACTTATGAAAGATCATAAAGATGGTTTTTGTTTACAAATAGAAGGTGGTAAAGTAGATTGGGCTGCACATGCCAATGATGCGGCAGGATTGATTTATGATCAAGTAGCTTTTGATGATGCTGTAAAAGTAGCCATTGATTTTGCTGAAAAAGATGGCAATACTTTGGTAGTCATTACATCAGATCATGGCAATGCCAATCCAGGATTATATTATGGTGATAAGGCAGATAAAAATTTTGAAAAACTATTTACTTACAAACATACCAATGACTGGATACTTATGGGTTTTGATAGAGAAGGTCTTCCTTCAACGCTTGCTGATAGGGTCATGTCGCACCAAGGTTATGAACTGAAAGGAGATCAATTGTCATTTATCATAAACAAATATAAAGAGCAGGCATCAGATGGTGTTTATAATTCATATAAGTTGCCATTTAAAGAATATGCCCTTTATCAACAAGATCACACTTCGATAGCTTTTGGTGGTATGGAGCATTCATCTGATTTTACAGAATTGGCTATGTTTGGACCAGGAAGCGAGCGTATGAAATCCTTTATGGTCAATACAGATATGCACTATTTTATGCTAGAAATCGCTGAAGTGGAGAATAAGTTCTAAAGTTTTGCTATATTTGGCGCAAATTATGGTCGAATATGGGATTTTCGCTAAAGGACATTAATGTAAGTGCTATTCTAGTTTTGCTAGGTATTTTCTTAGAATTAATGGTTTTAACATGGGGACGCCATGAAGAACATTATCTGTTGCTGCCTATTTTTTGGGTTTCAGGAGGTGTTTTGGCTAGTGTTGCGGCTGTTTTTTATAGTTTTAAACGGGCAGAAATAAACAAAGCAATACCAACTGAAGTACCCAACTATTTTTTCTGGATTTTTGTGATTTTGGCTATACTTGTTTTTGCAAAGATAACCGTTGTCTTTTTCAATCATCCTGCGGATCCCATGCAGTCTGATGTAGTACCCACACTACAATTTATGGCCAAAAGATTGGTCCAAGGAGAATCTCCTTATCAAGTGGTAGAGTTTCCCGGATGGTCATTTCAACCAGGTTATTTGACCATGCAATTTTTACCATTTGCGCTAGCCGAATTATTGAAAATTGATTACCGCGTATTAGCATTTATCGCATTTGTAATCATGATAGCCATTGTGTTGAAGAAGACAAATCAGACTCCTGATATTTCTCTTGAGTTGATTTGGAATATTTTTAAAATTGTTTTGCCATTTGTTTCTATATATTTGATAATCAGGTTTCATATTGCCATTTTCGCACATTCTGTTGAACTACTAGACGTTGCTTATTATCTATTGTTGGCCTATAGTTTGTTTTCAAAATCGATTTACCTTCGTTCATTTGCGATTGCTGTTTGTTTACTATCTCGATATGGTATCTTGTTATGGTTGCCTGCCTATGCGCTAGTGTATTATTGGGAAGAAGGATGGCACAAAACTTTAAAGCTTGCAGGAATTGTCGTAGCTTTGATTGTAGTGCTCTATGTATTGCCATTTATGACTCAGGATCCATTATTGTTTTTTAATAGTTTGAAGAATTATGATCAGATGGCAGAACATCTTTGGTCTTCAGTGCCTGAATGGTATAAGCATATTGGAAAACCGTATACGCTAGCCCAAGGATTAGGGTTTGCCATCTACTTTTTAGATTTTTGGGATGGAACTATTTTAGAGAAAATTAGCGCTATCAAAATGGTGCATATTGTTCTTTCTTTATCAATCACAATGATGACTATTGTAGTCTATTATTTCAAAAAAGAAAAAATAAAAGACACCAATTTATTTTTGTTAGGGAGTATGTGTTTGTATTTGACTATTTTCTACAATTTTGTTTTTGCCCCTTACTCTTATCTATTTGTTGTCCCATTTTTTGTTTTATTTGTAATTTTGTATAAAATACCTATAAAAGTTCAAAATGGATAAAAGTGATCAAATCTTTATGAGTGTAGTGTCCCCTGTATATCGTGGGGCAAATGTCATTGATGAACTTGTAGAAAGAGTAATTAAAAGTGTAGAAAAAATAACCAACAATTACGAAATCATACTCGTAGAAGATGATGGTCCTGATGACTCGTGGCAAAAAATAACACAAATTTGTAGTGAAAATATCAAAGTCAAAGGCATAAAACTTAGTCGAAATTTCGGACAGCATTATGCCATCACTGCAGGGCTAGACCATGCTAGTGGCGAATGGATCATAGTCATGGATTGCGATCTTCAAGATCTACCAGAAGAAATACCGAATCTTTATCAAAAGGCTTTGGAAGGATTTGAGATTGTGTACGCTAGGAGGACTGTTAGACAAGATGGATTTTTTAAGCGGGCATCATCTAAGATATTTTATACAGTATTTAGTTACTTGACGGATACAAAACAGGATCATACCATTGCAAATTTTGGAATCTACCATAAGAATGTAGTAGCAGCCATTCTTTCGATGAAGGACCATATCAGATATTTTCCTACCATGTCTAGATGGGTTGGGTTTAATAAAAGTAGCATTAATGTTGCTCATGGTAAAAATGAAGGAAAGTCCACCTATACGTTAGGGAAGTTGCTTCAGTTAGCATTTGATAATATGATTGCTTTTTCTGACAAACCACTCCGTCTAGCCGTAAAATTGGGGATATTTATTTCTGTAATTTCATTTTGTGTAGGCATTTATTATTTGTGGCTGTATTTTTCGGGTAGGATTCTAGTACCAGGTTTTGCAAGTACTTTGATTTCCATTTGGTTTCTTTCTGGTATTATTATTTCCATTCTAGGTATTAGTGGCTTGTATATAGGGAAAATTTTTGAAGCTGTAAAACAGAGACCGACGTACATCATTGCTAAAAAAATCAATTGAATGGAGATAGACTATTTGACATGGGACTCTTCATTTTTTGAAAAGAAGATTGGTAAAATTCAGCTTGATTCATCCCCTGAAATAGAAGCAAGTACATTGTTTGATCTTGGAAAAACACAAGGTTATGACTTAATGTATGGTTTTTTAAACTTACAACAAATTTCATCACCACACCATTTTGACAAATTTAGAGATTGGTATGTTACCACCAATATTTTATATTCTATTTCTATTAATGAACATCCATTTGGGTTAGATCCATGTATCAGAACTGTGTTTACAGAAAAAGATACTTCAGCATTATTAAGTTTAGGTATAGAGGCAGGTCATTCTTCT
>JBGSOH010000710.1:0-3828 GCA_041739205.1 Saprospiraceae bacterium | reverse complement strand
TACTTGCCCCTTCGTATTACAAGTTAGAGATGCTGTAGAGTTATAATTGGCACTTCCAGGCCTTATTAATGTGGTAGATATTTGCGTTGGTTTGTCTGGAAATGTAGCTCCATATGCACCATACACCGTAGCGACTGTCTTAGTTTCTACCATAGTAGCAGGTGTCCCTGTAGATATTAAAGTCTGTACGATCTCAGGATTGGCATGGCTGTCATACAAGATGAAATTTTGTTCTGTCTTACGATTTTCATGATAATTATCCATGACCATACTACTTGCCTTCATTAGATATCTACTACTACCTATAGCTGTGATGGAGTGTGTAGTGGAGGACTTAGTAAAATCAGCACCTGTTACAAATTCTGTCACTACACTATCAGGAAGGATCACCGCGTACTGTTCATTAATTCCGTTATATGTTTTCGACCTAAGATATGACCATTTATCTTCCATTTCTGTCCTGCCAAAACCAAGCATTCCTTTTCCCTTGCGATGAAGTTTTCCAAATGCATATTTCATACTTTGCACCTTCAAGGCATCATCAGCGTAATTACTTCCTACAGATCGGCCATCTTGTATTTTAAAATCTTTTACTAGCCATATCGGTGCTTGAAAATTTGAGATTAAGCCTACAGCATTTGTCATACTGCCCCTTTCATAAAAGTCATCATTGACATCAAGCTTTTCTGTCATGAGTTTATAGTCAAAAATGGTAGTATGTAGTTCACCATTTTTTATCTTGATAAGATGGTTTTCTTTAGCTTTCAGCCCAACGCCCACTTGTAGCGGGTCATAATTTGTATAAATCCTGTATACCGTCCTTGCACGTCCATCAATGCCTGTAAACACTGGTCCACTAAATGTTTGCGCATATACTACACCTACATGTGCTTCATACTGGGGTGAATCAAAATTATATCCTCTACTATAATATACATCTGTATAAGTACCTACATCAACTATTCGACCTATCTGTAAAATATCGCTTTTACCATAATTGTTATAATCTCCTACATTAATCACATCACCATAATAACCATCAAAATCAGGTTGCTCTATAGATGGATTTCTCACAAAATCAAAAGGCAAAGTATTAAATTCTACCCCAGTACTCGTGTGTATATACCATGGGTCACTGTTTTCATCTCCTACTTTTTTAAGTACGTCTGTTTTGCCGTCACCATTAAAGTCACCAAAAAACGTAAGATGTTCTTGATCAAATAATCTATTTGCAATGGGCAACGATCCACTATCATTAAAAAACAATTCACGCATTTGTGTATTAGTCTCAAAATCAAACACACCTGATTGAGCACCATTGATGACAAAAATATCAGACTTCCCATCTCCATTAAAATCCATAATGGAAAGCTTTTCTACTTGATATCCCCAATTGCTTAAACCTACAAAACTTGACGAACCTAATGATACAGTTTGCCATGGACCTAAAAAATTATGCAGGGACCGTTGGCCATAAGAAATTAAAACTTGTGTAGCATTAAAAAATAAAAAATCTAACAATCCATCACCATTAAAATCTCCTGTATAAATTGGTTGGATATGAATATTATTTTCGTATGCACGTATAAAGGGGGTACTGCCATTCGGTAATATGGTAAAATTTTCATCATAATCGAGTGTCCCATTTGGATCAGAATTATAATGGACTTTTAGCCTATATGAAGGATAATAATTGCTTTCATCTTCATCAAATTCTGAAATTAGATGCAAAGCAACCACATCATCTAGATTGTCACCATTAATATCTGCTACACTTACCATTCGACTAAATTGAGGTAAGTTTACACTAAAACTTATATCACTTACACCATGAAAATAGTCATAAAAATATGATGTCGTGGCATTTCTTCTTGCATAGACCATATCGTTCTGCCCATCACCATTTGTGTTTGCAGGATAATAATCATCATCTTCATGAATGGGAAGCTGATTAAGATTTGTTTCATTTCCAGTTGGATCATCGCCATATTGAAATCTTGTTGGATTTAGCGATGAGCCATCAGCGCCTTTTTCTGTAATTTCATGTAAATAACTATTGCCTTTTCTGTACCCATACTTAAATGCATAAGATTTGACCATCATTGTTTCTGTACTTATGTCAATTGATGTCACTATTAATGATTTATAAATTGGTGTACCAGCTTGATAACCAACTATTCCATCTGTCCTTAACAAGTAATTAATTTTGACCTTTGCATAAGGTTCAATACCAGCTACAGCATTTCCTGTAAAATTAATTTCATCTATTGCATGTTCGACCCAATTGAAAGGAGGTATCGAATGTACTGTTTTATATTTGTATTCTATATAATTGCCATCAGGATAAATCATTTTTGAAAGATACCATGCTAGAGCTTTACCTTCTGTATTTTCATGCCTTGAATTATATTCTTTACCATACTCATATTTTACACCATCTTTTGTTTCTAAAATAAAATAGGCAGGATCGCCAGATGTGCCACCATAAGCAGTAATTCTACTGAAATTTTCTGATTCAAAAGCATAGATACTTCCAGAAGTACCTGTATCACCTGATAAAAGCACCATGCGGTTTCCATCCATTGCAAATCTATCATTGTCATTAAACTGAACTGGTGTTACAACACCATCATAAAGCTGGCTTTGACCTACTCTAGATATTACAGATAACCCAGACATTCCCCAGCCATAACCAAAAGGAGACGATCCTCCCATAGAATTATAACGTATTGCCAACTCTGGTACTGCTCCTCCAGTACCCATTGGCATAGAAAGTGGTATATGATATCCTGCCGCTCCATTACTTATTGATGATTCAGATGCTATACTTCCTGTAGCTAAAGAAATATTAATAGTGCTATTATCAATTGTAGTTGCATTATGCAAAGGCTCATAAATTACAAATTGGGCATATAAATTTTGACTTAAAGCCCAAAATAATAATATAGCTAGTGTAGTATATAGAGATTTATACATTTACTTGAGTGATTAGAAATTAAAAGAAAAATTAGATTTCGTTTATTTAAAACATTCATCCTCTTGATGTGGCAAGAGTGGGTCAAATATCCCATTCAATCCTTGAACTGGAAATTGGCAACCTTGTTTATTTTTTAGTATATGCGCATCTTCATCACATCTTACTACACATGCTTCACCTTCTACGTCTACAAGCTTTTCTGATCCATCCTGAAGTTTAAAAGCTATATAAAAGCTGTACTTAAATTTACCTGTATAGTCATAATTTCTGGATGGATCTGGTGACAAAGGTTTTTCATTTGCAATCCCTCTAAAAGCCTTATCTTTAGCTGTTTCAACACTGAGACTATTTCTGAAATATAACCATTTACTAGTATCATCGGTTATTAAAAAATTCCCTACTGTTATGAATCCATTTGTAGTAACATTTGTCTGCGGATAAAACAAATCATTGATCCCATCACCATTAGGCGTAATGACATTTGGTATGTAGACAATTAAGTCTTCTACTTGAATAATCTTTGGCTCTGTACCACAACATCCATCATATATCGTAGGCTCTTGCTCTATAATAGGTTCAGACTGACTACAGGCTGTAAATGTACACGCCATAATTAAAGAAAGTATGACTAAAAAATAATTATTACTGATTTTCATCTTATTTGGTTTTATATTATTAATAAATTATTGCTTTATGATTTTGGTATCCCCTATTATAGCTATCGTCCCGAAATTATTGACTGAAGCCCCTACGCATGCCACATTGTCTTGCTGTACTATGGTGACAGTATCCATGACTAAATGACCATAATTTCGTATGGCTGTACCCTGAAACCATGGGTGACATTCTGC
>JBGSOH010000702.1:0-19463 GCA_041739205.1 Saprospiraceae bacterium | reverse complement strand
AGATATAAATGAAGCCCAATCTTTGACATTGCCTATCATGATGCCGTTGATGTTTGCCTTCTACATAGGAATCAGTGCGATGAATGCTCCTGATAGTACCTTGGCGGTTTGGTCGAGCATGATACCATTATTTTCATCTATTGTAATGCCTGTGAGATTGCCTTTTGATCCGCCTTGGTGGCAGATAGTTATATCAGTGGTGTCGCTAGTGCTTTTCACTATTGCATTGGTTTGGTTAGCAGGTAGAATATATCGTGTAGGGATCTTAATGTACGGCAAAAAAGCGAGTTTTAAGGAGCTAGCCAAGTGGGTATTTTATAAGGAATAAGTTAAGTCGATATAATATTGTTTTCCTGTTGGGATTGCTTAGAAACACTAAAGGACTTGTAAACTTGTTTGCAAGCAGTACGAGAGTTGATATAACTTTTCCTTAAAGTCTATATTAATCCCAAAGGGATGTTAGGATTATAATAATTTAAAGCACGATCAGGATTCAACGCTGAAAGGGTGACACTCTAAAACTCTTCATCAAAACCTGTGGTTTTAACGGGTTTTGCATCTTCTGATCCTTCTGTGGAAATGGCAGTTTCGTATTTGCTACAATCTGTTTCTATCAGTTCTTCTTCGGGTTTCATAAAGACAGAATTTGTACCAAAACCAAGTCTATTGTCTGCTTGAATTTTTAATAAAAACTTCTCAAAAAATGGTCTTGCCATTACTGCACCTTGACCATCACTCAACGAATTAAACCTAATAAACTCTTGATCTCCTCCTACCCATGTAGATACTACGATTTCAGGTGTAAAACCTACAAACCATCCATCTTTATAATCATTTGTAGTTCCAGTTTTGCCAGCTACTTCAAATTTATTGAACTTTGGTTGGAGAATGGAAGCTACGTATTTCAACATATCTACGATGACATAATTGTATGAAGCATTGATGGCTCTTTTTTGTTCTGGCACTGCACTATAAATGACACGACCGTTTTTGTCTTCGATTCTTGTGACAAATATTGGTTTAGTGACGATACCATCATTGGCAAAAGCCGTGTATGCACAAGCCATATCCATTGCCGAAAGTTCTGGTGTACCAAGACAAATAGAAGGATAATCTGGTATTTTCTTTTTGTCAATACCTAAATTCCCAACTAGATTTTTTACACTCTGAACATTGCCGATTTCTTTCATCAGAAATACAGAAACCGAATTTTTTGAATCCTTTAATGCTTGACGCAAAGTGAGTGAAGCCCCTGTAAATTTATTGTCAGAATTGCTCGGACACCAAGTAGTAGCTAGGTTAAAATTAGGATCATTTGCTTGTATACATTGTTTGACATCTTCTACTTTGTAACATGGTGACATCGCATTATCAATGATCGCAGTGGAATATATAAATGGCTTGAAAGTAGAACCAACTTGTCTATTTGAATTGACATGGTCGTACTGAAAATATTTGTGTCCGATACCACCTAACCAAGCTAAGATATTTCCTGTTTTTGGATCAACAGCAATGGAACCAATTTGCATATGTTGGAGGTGATATTTGATGGAATCCATGGGCGTCATTTCGACCACTTTTTCACCTAATTCATTGTATGCAAATACACGCATCTTTGTTTTTGTATTGAATGCTGTATTTACTTCCTTTTGCATTTTATTCCACTGTTTCTTGAAGGTTGACCAGTATTCACTTTCAATGATGGAAGTACATTGGTCAAAATCGTCTTGCGTAATGGTTTTTTTTTTCAATAACTTTTTGAGATGACCTTCTTTTTCATCTTCTTCAAACATGCGGAAGATATTGGTATCCGACAGTGGTTTTTCTGTGACATTATTTGTAATATCATTCAGAACTTGTGTCATATTTTTACTTCTGATCTTTTTGTACCGATCAGAATCTTTCATCATTTGTATCAGCTGTCTCTTTCTTCCCTCTATTTTATCTTTGTCTCCTCTATACGTAATAAAATCCTTGCCTTTCCATACTGTAAAGTACCTTTCTTGAAGTTTGGACATGTGTTCATACATGGCTTGTTCGGCATATCGCTGTACACGTGTGTCTATGGTTGTATAAATTTTTAAGCCGTCTACATAAAGATTATATTTACTACCATCAGGTTTACGATATTTATCTTCTTCCAATAGTTTTTTAAGCCATTTTGTCAATTCTGATCTGAAATAAGGCGCTATACCATCGTGGTGGACTTCTCTCCTGAAGCCAGACATATTGATCGCTTTTACTCTTTTATTGAGATAATCTTCCTCTGATAAAAAATCCTTTTTCACCATCTGTTTCATAACAACAGACCTTCTATTGTGACAATTTTCAGGATTTATAATTGGATTAAAAAGTCTAGGATTTTTAAGCATACCGATAAGTACTGCTGCTTCTTCTACTTCCAATTCCTTTTGGTCCTTACCAAAATAAGTCTTTGCCGCCGCACCAATGCCTACCGCATCATAGAGAAAATCACTCTTATTGAGATACATCGCAAGAATTTCTTCTTTGGTGTATCTTTTTTCAAATTCGATGGCAATGACCCATTCTTTTAGTTTTTGCCACACTCTTTTGGGAAATGAACTAGACCTTTGTGTGAAAAACAACTTAGCCATTTGCTGCGTAATTGTACTTGCACCACCTTTGCTACCCATATAAAAAATAGCTCTTGCAGTACCTCGCACATCTACGCCTGTGTGGCTAAAAAAACGAACATCTTCCGTGGCAATTAGCGCATTGACAATA
This sequence comes from Saprospiraceae bacterium, assembly GCA_041739205.1. Lineage (GTDB taxonomy): Bacteria > Bacteroidota > Bacteroidia > Chitinophagales > Saprospiraceae > OLB9. The sequence continues at coordinate 16,718 of JBGSOH010000702.1, read as the reverse complement.
TTAGGGTTTAAATCCTTGTAGTCTAGCCATTCTCTATTGTACTTAAATACTTTGCCGAAAACTTCGTCGTCTGTGGATATAAATTGAGAAGCAATCTCGTATTTTGGATTTTCAAGCTCTTCAGTATCTGGGAGCAAAGTTTTTGATATTACAAAAAACAATAGCGCTACCAACACAATGATAGATGCTAAAAATATCAACATTCTCTTTAAGTAAGGATGGCTGAAAAAAGATGCTTGTCCTGATTTTTGTTTTGACATTCTGTTAGATATGACTGTACGCCTAATAAATTTGGCACAAATATATGAAATATTTTGCATATTTTAAGCTAAACACTTGGTTTATACTACATTCCACTACAAACTGAAGTGGAAACCATTCTCTTTAGCCATCTTATATTTCCTAAAATGAGTAATCCATTACTTTGATATACTCACCCTTCTCGTTGCGTTTCTAGCATAAACTGTTCCCTTGTACATGTGTTCACAACTCACAGCTGGCAAATAAAAATCACCTGAAAACGCTGCTTTTGTCTTAAAGCTAAAAGTCTCTGTACTTCCTGCATCTAAATCAAAAAATGTATACACTCTATCGTCTCTAAAGTCTTGATAGGTGTAATTTTCATTTGATTTTGCTACTTTGGTTTCATAAATCCTAGGATTGATCAGTTCCCAACCTGCTGGCATCTTGAGATTTAAAGCTAGATCACTTACGGCAAGTGCAGATGGATTTTTAACACGAATGGTGACTGAAATATCATCACCAAGCTGAATACCTGCAATACCTGATTGTTTTCTAGTGTTGTTGTAATAGTCCACTGTGATACCGAGATTGCTTGATGCAGCATCTTTATTGAGATTATTGTCAATGAATCTATCTGTCTGATACACGTATAACTTACCTTTCCCCTTATTCTGAATAGAAATGGATTTGTCGTAAGATGCTTTATCGATGATAATCAATCGTGGTTCGTAGGCAGAATGTTGATACGTTTTGGTTGCGCCACTCAATCCCGTAATGGTATAATCTACTTTACCAACCAAACCTAATGCATTCCCAAAATATTTATAAGCAGCTATAAAGGCAAATCCTTTGGTCTGTGTGCTTGTCCAATATGAATTATTGAGTGTTTCTACCATTTGGTCATAATAGTTTTCTAGTTTATTTTTATCTGTTTCGATATAACTCAAAATCTCCACAATCAATGCCCAATCTCTACCACGATCTCCGAAGCTTCCATAATTTCTAGCTTCATTATATCCTTTCTGAAGACTTTCGGCTTTGGCTACAAATTCTTTTGCTTTTGTATCATAACTACTCAACTGAAAACTACCTGCAATCAGCCACCACGTCATCGGATTGGTAGAAGTATTGGATGTGACAAAACGGTTCATGGCAGATTTGGCTGGTTTGCCACCTTTGGCAAGTACGAATAACCTAAATGCTTGTGCAAATGATTCAGATTCGTAAATATAATTGTCTGTCAGACCATTTGCAGCCCAGTTATTGGCAATACTAGTGTGTGCATCTAACCACTTCGTAAGGATGTCAGAAGAGCTAGTCAAGTAGTTTAGTTTTTTGAGTTCTACCAAGAAATTGCCAGCATAAATATCAGACCATGCATGGTAATACGTGCCATCCCAATAATTAAACTTGCCGGAAGGTTGTTGGAAACGTGTGATTTTAAGGATGGCTGCTTGAAGATTTTCCATCCGAATTTTGTTTTGTGCTGGATCTAACTGAATAATTTTGTCCAAATACAATTGGCTAAATCCAGCTGATGTGGTTTGTTCGAGACATCCATAAGGGTACTCTATCAACTCTTCTGAATATTGACTGAAGTTGGGAACTTTGAGTCCACTAATCATTAATTTAGAAGTAAAAACGTCTTTGTAGCCTTTGGTTTTTATGACATAATCAAGTTTTGCACTTGGCTCGATGATATTTTTTGAAATATTGGATTCGTATGAATTGGGGTAATTTATAAGAATATCGGTGGTTTCCTTCATGCTTTTGCCACCGCCATTTATACCAGTTTCTACGGTCAATTTGCCAACTTTATTTTGGACTTCGATGTCATAAATATGAGACAATTGGTTTTTGCCATTGAATGTCAAAGATTTGGATGGTGTAAAACCTTTTACAAAACTTGCATCGGCTTTCACCGTAAGATCAGCGGTTTTTATATTTGCATCATCACGGAAAATAGTTACTGGCAATTGGAGTTTATCAGAGACATTAAGTGTACGAGGAAATTGTGCTTGTACCATCAATGGATTTTTGACAGGAAGGAATTTCTCTAGTTTACCAAAATTATTTGGAGCGCACGCCACTACCATCAATCTCACTTTGCCAATGTAATTAGGGATGGCGATAGTATGGTTGTTTTTACCGCCTTTGGCCAATTTGAATGGACCTTGATGAATCACGACAGGTTTGAATCTATTGATCTCTGCAATGGCATCCGGATTGTAAGCATCGTCACCACCGATCGAGATAATACCAGCAAATTTACCTTTGAAATAGCTAATCAAATATTGATAAATATCCCAAGTTTTGACCAAAAGTGGATATTTGCCATTAAAGTGTTTGCTTGGATCTGGTGTGGCAAATCCCGTAAGGTTGAGCAAGCCTTCATCTACTACAGCAAGCGTGTATTCCATAGGTCTGCCTTCGGATTCTGATACGGTAAATGTATACGACTTGTTGGACTCTAATTGATTGGGAATATTGGTGACGGGCTTTAACTCGCTGGTGGTTCCATCCATCTTGATATGCTTCACGCCAAAAAGTCGGAGAGGTAGGTCATTGATCTCTTGTTTGTATTTTTGCATAATGGTGACATGGAGATAGACATTTGGCGACCAATTTTCGTTAGTTGGTAAGGAAACAACGTTATTGCTTTTTGCCATGTCGTACCACACTTGACCGATAACTCTATTGCCTCTTTCTATACTGACCAATGCTTTTGCACCTTCTATATCCGGAAGCATCAATTTGACATTTTCTCCAGTTTTATAGGCTTCTTTATCTGTCTGAAACTCTACGATATGTGGTTGAGATCCGGGTATGCTCTCTACACCATCATACACTGTAAAAAATACCTGAGTAGCGTGACCTGAAGCTTCGTCTATCATGGTAAGTTTGTATGCACCTTTGGTGAGTTTTCCTTTCGGGAAAGTTATTTTGCCCTTTCCCTTGATCGAAGCACTACCATTATCGATATCTTTCCAGTAATCTGCATTTACGAAATTGCCAGAGGATCTCAGTCGATATTTGTCCACCCACCAAGATGAAATGTGCTGCTGAAGCGTGTAATTGACCGTATTGTTGGTAGGATTAAGTTTGCCTTTGTTGGTAAGATTTACCAGATTTATGTCTATGTTTTCTTGGAAAGTATGATTGCCATTCCATCCTGAACCATCTTTTCTAGACGCACCGATGTGTGATACAAATGGTGATACTAAAACAGATTTTCCTTCTTTATTGGTACCACCACCAGGCAAAATAGTTTCTGTCTCGATAGATACATTGATAGGTGTATTAAAATATTTGAGTGAGGTAGACCCATTAAAATTTCCATGACCTTTGTCATTGACCGTCAAATCTAAAATGTCTATATTATTGTCAATAGATGGATTGTCATACACATCAAAGTAGTAATCTTTGTAGTCAGGAAATGGATTACTATTTTTTCTTCCTCTAGCTGATGCTTTAATTTTAGCATTCCCGAGTTCAAAACCTGTGAGATATTTTGCTTGGATAGCACCAGAAATAACGTCGCTATAAATCGTATTTCCTTCTTTATTGTCAAAGGTATAAATAACCTCAGCAGTATTTGGTTTGATGGTTTCTACCCTAATGTTTTTCCTGACAGACTTGGGGCCTATCTGAAACATACATCGATACAGACCAGTTTTTGCATTTGCGGCAGTATGGATTTTAAAACTATAAATTTGTTTGTTTTCAAGGTCTATTTTTTGTACTTGTTCGTTTACGATCATATTGTCCACGTTGTAGAAAGTCATCACCATAGGCATGCCTTTTGGCAAATCAGAATGCGCTTTATTGATCATTACATCTACATAAATACTATCGCCAGGTCTCCATATGTCTCTATCCGTATAGACAAAAAACTCTGTATCAGTCTCAGACCTTTCGCCTGAAACATCAAATTCTGTGAGAGAATTTCCTTGATTTGGATCTAAAGACAGATAAGTTACATAGGTATTTTTTTCGACTTTCAGAACAGCGGCATCGTACATTACATTTTCAAATTTCACAAAACCGTCACCTGAAGATCGAGCCGATGCTATTTTTTCAGCTTGTAGATTGTATAAAGTTACTTCCGCATCTGCCACCAAACTAAGATCCATAAGTTTGGTAAGTGCTATAAAATAATTGCTTCCCGCTTTTTTGGCTATCACAGAATAATCAGAACAAATAAATAATTTATGTACAGGCTGTTGATTTACATAATAAGCCAATTTGCATGGATCATTACTTTCTTGCCAATTATAATCTTCATAATAACCATAATAATCATTGTAATAATTATCCCTTATGGTAAAAAAGTCATTCTGAGGAATCTTGTTATTTACCTTAAATTGTTTGAGTTGCGCTTTACAAGAAAGTGATGTATTTTGTGGTCCAAATTCCATTCCTATGTGATATATACTTCCAGGATTTTTGCGAATTCTTTCTGATAAATCAATACCATGTACCGTCCAACCTTCATTATCTTTGAGTCCTTGGTTTAAGGTTACAATTTGATCATAAACAGGCTTTCCATACATGCGAAGATTGTAATAATCGGCATAAGCGAGTGACTGCCAAGCGAGGTAGTGCATCACATTTTCTTGTTTTATCTCGATGACGACTAGACGCAATTCATTTAATGCACGCGTTTTGATTGGAATTTTAAAATCTCCTTCGGAAGGAAAATAATTACCATCACTCACAAACTCAGCTGCAGGATGATCCACTTTGACTTGAATTTCATAGGTGTAGTCCGTAGGAAGTGTTTTGTTTTCTATGGATTTCAAGCCTTGGGAAATCCAAATAGCAACTCTGTCAACATTCGATATTTCATTTAAAAATAGTGTGAGCACATTGTCTTTTACGGTGTAGGAAGCATTTTGGTTTTGGACTTTTACCAAACCTGTGAGATCCATCTGTCTATTGAGACGTTGTGAAAAATAGATATTAAATGTTTTGTCCGTCGTATTCTGATGGGTAAAAACTATCCCAAATTGTTTAGTATCAATATCGAATAACTCCACATTTCCTTCAACATCACAGCCTATATTTTTTCCACTATATGAAATTTTGGAGTCTTGTTTCATTCCGCTTGCAAATCTACATTCTACTTCATATTCAGTGCTTGATTTTTCCATCACTTCGACAACAGAAGCATTCGTCGTAAAACAAGATTTGAGAATATCAGCATCTACTTTATCTGCAGTTTTTACGTTAAGAAGGATAGAAACATCGCCATTTTCATTGATGATGATACCTTCACGTTCAACTTTCATGTCTTGTGAAAGCGTTTTAATTTGATATTCGATATTTTTATCAAATTTGGTAGCATCTATGGACATTAGGTTTAGCTTCACGGTGTATGTTTCATTCGGAGCAAGTGGTTTTTTGGGAGTAAATGTGATGATGGTATTATTGGATAATGTCACGGTACCTTCTACAGCAGGACTGAGTGAAACCAATTTTTGAAGAACATCTTCTGAAACTTCGCCTGTTAGAGGTTCTTTTAGGACAAACTTTAGGTCATCACTAGCTGAAATTACACCTACTGTTGCTGCCATAAAATATTGATCAAGGAGTTCCTGATCTTTGGACGCATCTAGCAATTCTGATACATCTTTTTTAGATTTACATGAAATTGTAAATAGAATGGATGCAATGAACAAAAAAATGATGTTCTTCATTTTGGTTGGTTTTATTTTGATATTAAAGTGTCTAAATACCGATATACGAAGTGTTTAAAAAGCAATCCATCAAGTCTTATAACTAGAAATTGACCATTATAAAAACATTCATAAACGTCATCAAAGATAACGCTATTTCACATTCCTTTTGTATATAAACTATCAAGTGTATGGAATAATTTTCTAAACGTACATTTTGTACAATTATTCGTCAAAAATTGAGTTGTAAAAATCTACTATTTAATACATTTTATATTCTACTTTGCTCTAGCTACTGGGTACAAATTGTGTGTTTTTTCATAATAAGGTGAATTTTTATACACGAAATCAAGTTGTGCCCAAGCATTTGTTGCAAACTTAGGATCATCAGCTCGCTTTTGGGCTAATTTACTGCGAAGGTTTTCGTCATTTTTTAAAATTTCCGCTGCCAAATCTTCAAATACATAGGCAGAAAATCCTTCCTTTTGCATCAAAATACCATCAAAAAAGTTCCAAGCAAACCAGCTATCTACACCTTGCGGCTCGAGCATTTCCACGATATATCTGTTACAAACTTGATTGGTGTAAATTATAAAGTCACCCTTATGGTATTGTTTGTCCATTTCGATCTTAGTAACTTTTACATCACTATGATTGTAATGTCCTTCATATGCGACTTTGGATGTCTCATAACTATCTATGTGATACAATTCGACTTTATATACAGTGTCAGACGCTAGTTTATCTACCTTCACACCATTCACTTCCATTTTGCTGATGATTTCGTCATATGCTTGTGGAATGATGTACGCCTTGGGTTTTTGTATAGAAAGAGTTGGTTTGTAGTCATTATAAAAAGCAACAGGTTTTTCCCAAGGAGATGATCTATCATAATACAATCTATCTAGACCACTGACTAGGCTTGGCTTATATTTGGCTTCATAACCTTTGAATAAAATAGTGTCCAGTTGGGACTTATCGATTTCGTACAATAGATCAAATGATTGTTGTTCTTTTACTTCATCTTTCACTTTATTGCGTATTTCGGCAAGGCGATTTCCATTTTGATACATAAATTGAAACCCAACTTTCAAAAATGCATGCGTACTCCATACTCGATCTGCATAAGGTTTGAGCATGTGTGTTTCAGGCATAAAACTGATGGTATGATGCATAGCTGCGTATCCTGACGAATATCTAGGATGATCCATAAATCCATAAATACCTGTTTCTGGTGTCCCGTTTGCATAGACATAAGGGACCATTTCCCAGTTTTGTGACTTCATATTTTTATATAAATCGGGCAACATCAAGTCTGTCATAAAACTACTTAACATAGGGTGTAGCTTGTCTTTTTGAGTAGCGATCAATGTCATAGTATATTGATAATCAGCACCATTGGAAGTATGTGTATCTATCTGAACATCTGGATCCCATTTATGAAAAAAAGCATTAAATGACCTAGCATTTTTACTATCACATTTGACAAAATCCCTATTGAGATCTAAGTTTTTTGCATTTCCTCTGAATCCATAAGCATCTGGTCCGTTTTGGTTCGCTCTACTAGTTGCACTTCTATTTATAGTGCCACCAATATTGTACACAGGAATTACGACAACAGTCACTTTATCCAATAAAGCGGTCAGTTCAGGTTTGGTGATTAAATCGCGTACAAAAATCATGGAAGCGTCCATGCCATCAGGCTCTCCAGGATGGATGCCATTATTTATAAAAAGTATCGATTTGCCTGCTTTACGGCTTTCTTCTGGAGTGAAATGGCCATTTTTAGTAATCACCACTTCTTGTAACGGAAAGCCACTATCAGTCATACCAAAATCACTCACCTGTATCAAATCAGATGACTCTCCAAGTTGATTATAATAAGCTACAATTTCCAAATAAGTAGATGTAGTGTTTGGATTTTGTTCAAAAGATGTGGTAGGTAAAGATGCCATTTTAGGAATTTTCGATTGTGAATAACAAGAAGAAAAAAAGATGATTTGAAGCAAAAAGATGATTCTAAATGTGTGCATTGATGGTGATTTAAAAACCAAAAGTAGTTTATTTATGTCGCCATTGATACTAAATTCCCAATTTTATTTACCATTCTAAACATTTAAACTACCTTGCAGCCTTAAAATTATCAAACTAAAAATTAGTATGAACTTAAAAGCAATCCTTATCATCGCCCTGCAGATTTTTGGTTTAACCATTGTCTCTTATGCAAAGGAAAATCCAAAAAATCCAAAATTTAGTAATGAACAAGCATCATTTAGAACGGATTGTGTAAGGCCAACCGCACAATATGAAATGAGTGTCAATAATGTGCGAGCCAGAATATTGACAGGTGGTGATTTATTCAGTACCGCATCATATGTAACACCAGTACCTAAAGCAGGACAGCTACCTGTTTCTGCTATTTATGCTGCAGGGATATGGATGTCAGGACTAGACATAGCAGGAAATATTAGGCTTTCTGCTTCGACCTACAGGAATGAAGGATATGATTATTTTGCAGGACCATTGGACGTAAATGGTGCCACAGATAGCCAGAGTTGTAATAATTGGAATAGAATATTTAGTGTAAAAGGAGATAACATAAAAAAGCATATACAAGCGTGGAAGGATGCAGAACTTTCTGGACAGAGTTTGGATTGTGATAAAATTCCAGATGATGTCAAATACTGGCCAGCACAAGGAAACCCTTATTTTGTAGGAAAATTTGGGTGGGAATTACCAGATCAAACTTTGGCAGCGTATTGGGATAATGATGCAAATGGTGAATATGATCCTTGTGAAGGTGACTATCCAATTTTACAAGAAAGATATTGTCAAACATATTATCATGAAGGTTTAGTAGTACCGGCAGAAATAGATTTTATTGTTTTTAATGATAATGGAAATGTTCAATCTTTAAGCGGTCCAAATAGATTAAGAATGGAAGTACAGGTAAATTCGTTTGCATATTCGACCAATGATGAACTTAATGACATGACATTCTTTCAATACAAACTCATCAATAAAGCTCCTGAGGACCTTATAGATTGTTATTTTAGTTTTTGGATAGACCCAGATTTAGGATGTTATCAAGATGATTATATAGGATATGATCCGATTAATAAAATGGCCTATGTTTATAATCAGGACGAAATAGATGGTATAAATGGTACAAACTGTGAAGGAACCAATACTTATGGCGCTAATATTCCATTGATTGGTTTTAATGTTTTCGGAGGCTTGAGTGCACCCAAAATATTTAAAAAAGATGATTCAGGCAATATTCTTTTAGACAATGATGGCAATAAGATATTAATTGATCCAGCACCCTTAACGGGCCTACAAGACACTATAATAGAAGTTGGGCTATCGTCTGTAAACTATATGGAAAATTGTGGGCTACCTGGATCAAGTTTTCCTCCAGGTACATGTGACCCTCGTAGAGGTAGAGAAGATGATTTTTACAATTATATGCGTGGATTGTGGGCGGATGGTACTCCATTGACCTTTGGTGGTTCAGGTTATAATCCAGCCTCAACAGATACTGTTAGATTTGCTTTCGATGGCGAGCCCAATGACCCAAATGGATGGTCTATGTGTACATCAAATCTGCAAAATGGTGATAGAAAGTTTTTACTAAACCAGGGACCTATTTTACTACAACCAGGTTCGATCAATCAATTTACATTTTTAGTTACGACAGCATTTGACATCAAGCATCCATGTCCAGATATTTCAAAACTAAGATACAGCAATACCCTAGCACAAAACCTATTTGGCAATTGTTTTGAAGACTTCGTAGTAGGACCTGATGCACCTGAATTAAAAGCAGAATCAAAAGATAAAGAAATTGTCATTAATATTGATAACCTAGTATCTTCTAATAATTATCAGGAAAGTTATACAGAACGCATATCAACTGTTGATGACCAATTTGATCAGTTTTACAAATTTGAAGGGTATAAGGTGTATCAAGTGAGAACAGCCAATACTTCTAGACAACTTTTAAATGATATTGGATCTGCTAGACTTATTGCACAATCAGATATTCAAAATAACATCACAGAAATATTTAATTGGAAAAACATAGTTAATCCAGACCCAACTTCAAATGAAGACTATATTTGGACGAAAGAGTCAAAAGTGGTCGCTTCAAATAGTGGGTTAATTAATAATTTTTCATTTACAGAAGATCAATTTGCGACAGGTGATAAAACGCTGATAAATGGTAAAAACTATCATTTTATGGTGGTGGCTTATGCCCACAACAACTGGAAAGAGTTTGATCCTACTGATGGTTCTGGCCAGAAAACACCATATATAGAGAGTTTAAACAATGTTAAGGTCTTTACTTTTGTGCCAAATTTAATGTCTTCCACAAATTCTTACAATCATCTAACCAATATCTTCCTTTCGCCAAACCCAATTTCGCGATCACAGTCGGACATTACTTTGAGATTATTCAACCTACCAGAACAAGTGACCATAAATATCTTTGATACAAAAGGAAATCTTGTTAAAAAATGTCATCAGAATGAAGGTAGTTCAGAATTTTTAGCTGGTCCAGGAGTTAAAGAATCTAAGTTTAACATCAATGCCAACGATCTAAGCCAAGGCCTTCATTTTGTACAGATTATAGACCAAAAATCAGGAGATATTAAGACGCTAAAATGGATGGTTCTATAAGATTAAGATATAAAATATTGGATTTAAGTCGCCACTGATACAAAACTGAGGATTTAATCATATCATTTTGGTTTTCATGTAGATAGAATCGATATCTTGCTGTTCTAAACTTATTAAAATATTAAAGTTATGAACAGAAAGTCAACTTACATTCTTCTTTTAGTATTTTTTGGTGTGTCACAGCATGTATTAGGATTAGATAATCCATTATCTAAAACCAAAAACAGTAGCATACCCAAACAACATTTTATTACTGATTGTACTAGACCTACAGCACAGTATGACATGAGTGTAAACAATATACGGGCGAGAATTCTCAATGGTGGTGATTTATTTGCATCAGCAGCGTATATTACACCAGCACCTGCAACAGGACAATTACCAGTATCCGCCATATACGCAGCGGGTGTATGGATTGGTGGCACTGACAGGTCAGGCAATATAAAATTATCGGCTGTCACCTACAGATCAGATGGATATGACTATACGACTGGACCACTTGATGTGAATGGAACGACAGATAAAGAATATTGTGATGATTGGGACAAAATATTTTCTGTCAAAGGAATAAATATATCGTCTCATATAAAAGCTTGGCAGAAGGCACAATCTTCAGGTGGCTTTGATTGTAGTCATGTACCAGATGACGTAAAATTTTGGCCCGCTCAAGGCAATCCTTATTTTACGTCAAAATATGGTTTCGAATTGCCAGAGCAGTCGCTTGCAGCATTTTGGGATTTTAATGGTGATGGAAAATATAATCCATGCGAAGGTGACTACCCGATATTAGATGATAGAAGTTGTGATGCAGCATACCATGAAGGGCTGAAAATTCCAGCTGAAATCAACTTTTTTATATTCAATGATGCAGGTAGAACCCATACTCTGAGCGGACCATCTCAAATGCAAATGGAAGTTCAAGTCAATGCATTTGCCTATGAAAGCGGTGACGAACTCAATGATATGACCTTCTATCAATACAAACTTATCAATAAAGCTCCTGAAGATCTTGTAGATTGTTATTTTAGTTTTTGGATAGACCCGGATTTAGGATGCTACCAAGATGATTTTATTGGATATGATCCTATAACAGATATGGCTTATGTGTATAACCAAGATGCCACGGATGGTTCTAATGGAACATCTTGTGAAGGAACAAATAGCTATGGATACGATATTCCGATTATAGGATTTTCTTATGTCCGCGGACCACTAGGTCCAAAAGTATTTAAAAGAGATCAAAATGGAAATCTCATTTATGATAATGAAGGAAATAAAATATTAATAGATCCGATACCTGGTACTGGATCTCAAGATATAGTGGTAGAGTTAGGTATAACTTCTTTTATCTATATGCAAAATTGTGCGTTTGGGACACTTTATCCATGCGACCCACAACATGGACTAGAAGACGGATTTTATAACTATATGAGAGGGTTGTGGTCTGACGGCACTCCTTTTACAAGATTTGGTTCAGGTTATAATCCTGGGTCTACAGATACAACTTTTCATGTTTTTGATGGTGATCCTAATGATCCTACCGCTTGGTCTATGTGTACAGCCAATCTACCTTTTGGAGATAGACGTATGCTGATGTCTACAGGACCAATGCTGATGCAACCAGGGTCAGTCAATCAACTTACCGTTTCTATCGTTACAGCATTCGACATTAAACACCCTTGTCCAGATATCAGCAAGCTTAGGTATGCAAATACATTGTCACAAGAGTTATTTGATAATTGTTTTGAAACTTTAATTGTAGGACCAGATGCACCAGATATTTTGGGAACTGAGAATGATAAAGAAATTGTTTTTCAACTTATCAATGACGAACAATCAAATAATTTTGAAGAAAAATATAAAGAAAAAATCCTATCCGTTACTGAGCCCTTTGACCAATATTATACATTCGAAGGATACAAAATTTTTCAACTTTCAAGTTCCAATGTGACTCGACAACAGCTGGATAATACTGCCTTAGCTAGGCTTGTCGCACAATCTGACATTCAAAACAATATCACTGAAATATTTAATTGGAAAAATATCGTCAATCCTGACCCAAATGCCAATGAAGACTACATTTGGGTGCCAGAGTTAAAAGCTTCAGGTTCAAATACAGGTATACAACCATCTCATTTATTTACAGAAGATCAATTCGCTGCTGAAAACAAAATCCTTGTAAATGGTAAAAACTATCATTTTATGGTAGTGGCCTATGCACATAATGAGTGGAAACCTTTTAATATCAATGACAATACTGGACAAAAAACATCCTACATCGAAAGTTTTAAAAACGTCAAAACGTACACTTTTGCACCTAAAAATGATATTTCAAAAGACAAGCAAAATCTTAAAGTAACACGTATCTCAGGCGAAGGAAATCCAAAGGTATTTCTAGAACTTGCATCCGGAATGTATGACAAAATGTTGCGTGATGATTTTGATGGAAAGATCACCTATCTCACAGGATACGGTCCACTACAAGGAAAAATAATAGATGAGTCAAAATTGCAAAACAAAGTTTATAGACTCGAAATTACAGGTGACTTTAATTCAAACAGATCCGTATGTGCGTACGAAGAAGATGCCGTATGGAGGCTCACAGATATCACTGAAAACACAGTCATTCTAGAAGATAAATCACTAAATGATATCAAAGAATATGTGGTAGATGAATTGGGATTTGCCATCACGGTCAATCAACATACAGAGCCGGGTACTCAATTGTATTCTAATAATGGCGCTGTAGGCCAAAAAGTCGAATATTCTAATCTAGATGCTTCTAAATGGTTTTCAGCAATTACCTACGAACAAGAAGTTCGCAATAAGCCAAATAATTTTTTAAACTTTCTTTCCCCTAGAGCACAGGATCCAAATCTTGAGTTATCTTCTATGGGAACAGGATATTTTGTCCCATTTATTTCTACAAGATATGAATTTGCACCATCATTTTATTTAAGTCCCGCTGCTAGAGAATTAATGTCCTTTATGGTAGGTTCCAGTGTTAATAGTTTGAGATATAGAGATCTAAATAATGTAGACATTGTCTTGACTAAAGATAAATCTAAGTGGAGTAAATGCATGGTCGTAGAAAGCACAGCGCCAGATTTAGTGGCTGAAGGGACATTAGGCAATAGAAAAAATTTCGAATTACGAAATGGACCTTCCATTGACCAAAATGGCAACCCACTTAATGATGGAACATCAGGATTTAGCTATTTCCCAGGATATGCTGTAGATGTAGAAACTGGCGAAAGACTAAATATCTTTTTTGGTGAAAGCAGTCTTTACATTGACACAATTATCAATATAAATGGTACACTAACCAATTTAAAAACCTTACTAAAGGATGAAGTTGCTTTGGGTGGAGATATGATATTTAATCCTTCATCTCAAGTGGTGATCGAAGACCTAGTAGTAAGAGATCCTGTAACGAGTGAAATCATATCTTTCAATGATCCAAGAGCGGCCGTAGCAGGAGGACAACATTACATCTATGTCACTCGACAAGCTTATGATGGATGTACTTTTCTCGCTACAAGACTTCAAAGAAGTGCAAACGGTGCCACAGCAAGCAATTTAAACAGGGGCAAAGTAGGTGCGGCTATCACTTGGACATCATTCCCTGTATTGTCGACAGATGCCCAATTATTGCCACTCAGTGAAGGTCTTATACCTAATGATGTCATCGTAAAACTAAGGGTAGATAATCCTTACGGAGAAAGTAGAAAATACAATATCGACCGTGAACGTGAATGTGAGACTGTAGGAGACCATCCTGTGTATGAGTTTGGGTTTGACAATTTTGTTTCTTTTGTTTCCTCAGATAACAGTCTAGAAAGAGTCTTTTTATCTCCAAATCCTACAAACTTAGTACAAGCAGCAATAGCACTTAAACTATATAACCTTCCTGCTGAATCTTCCGTAAGTATTATCGATCTTAATGGTAATTTGGTCAAAAAATTCTTGCCTTCAGAAGCCAATGTAGAGAGTTTGTCAGGTCCTGGAGTCACAGAAACTAGCTATAGTGTAGGAACAAATTTGCTCAGACAAGGACTGAATTTTGTTCATATCCTAGATCATAAAACAGGAAATATTAAAACACTGAAGTGGATGGTGCTGTAGAAATTATTATCTTAAGCTTATTCACTAAAAACAATACATCATGAATAAAATATTGCCAATCTCAATAATCATTTCGGTATTATTGATACCTAATGTATTATCTAGTAGCTCTAAATCGAGTCCAAAACCTATCAGGAACAATCGTCAAAACCAAGCGGCTTTGAAGTCTGACTGTTCACGACCTACAGCTACTTACTTTATGAATGTAAATAATGTAAGGGCTAGACTCCACAATGGTGGAACTTTATTTGAAGGAGGTCAATACATTACGCCAAACAAAGCATCAGGCACATCCAATGTTTCAGGAATTTATGCAGCAGGAATATGGCTAGGAGGTAAGGATCGAGCAGGAAATATCAGATTGGCAGCAAGTGATTATCAGCAAAATGGCTCTGATTTTTTTCCTGGGCCACTGAATTATGACGGTGCTACCGAGAAGCAATATTGTGATGACTGGGATAAAATATTTACCGTAAAAGGCAAAAATATAGAAGACCATATTTCGGCATGGAATAAGGCAAAGGAAAATAATTTGCCATATGACTGTACTAAAATACCGGATGATGTCAAGTATTGGCCAGCCCAAGGTAATCCCTACTGGAATGAAAAATATCCTTGGTCATTACCAGATCAAACATTGGCAGAATATTGGGATTATGATAGTAATGGCAAATATGATCCATGTAAAGGAGATTATCCTATAGTTCTGAGAAGCGGCTGTGAGGTAGGCTATAGCCAAAGTCCTTATCTACCTACTGAAATAAATTTTTTCATCTTTAATGATAATGGAGGTCCACAAACGTTGTCTGGTCCAAATAAAATACAGATGGAAGTACAAGTGAGTGCCTATGCCTACAATACTAATAATGAAGTCAATGACATGACTTTCTATCAATATAAAATGGTCAACAAAGCTTCAGAAGATTTGATAGATTTTTATTATAGTTTTTGGGTAGACCCTGACCTTGGGTGTTATAATGACGATTACTTTGGTTATGACAAAACTAGAGACATAGCCTATATTTACAATCAAGATGCTATAGATGGCAATGGTACAGATTGTAATGGTGTCAATGCTTATCCTGAAAATATACCCATGATAGGAATTAACTTTTTACTCAAGCCTTATGGTCCGAAAGTTTTTAAAAGAGATATAAATGGCCAATATATTTATGATCAATTTGGTCAAAAGATTATGATCGACCCAGAACCGAATACAGGACAGCAAGATACAGTAGTGGAAATTGGTATTTCGTCATTTACTTATAATGATAATTGTACTATGGATCTTCCACCTGTATATTGTGCTCCACAACGTGGCAGAGAGGAAGGGTTCTACAACATTATGAGGGGATTTTGGCCCAATGGCGCACCTATCTCATTTGGCGGATCAGGTTATAATCCTAGCTCTACGGATACCGTAAAACATGTGTTTTCAGGGTCACCAAACAATCCTAATGAATGGTCTTTGTGCACATCAGGTCTGCCTTATTTTGATGGAAGATTTAATATGTCCACAGGTCCATTATTGCTACAACCTGGTGCTATTAATCTATTGACTGTTAATATCTTTTCAGTTTTTGATGTTCCGCTTCCATGTCCTGACCTTACAAAAATGAGATACGTACAAGGTGCGACACTACAGTTTTTAGAAAATTGTTTTAATGAGCCACTGGAAGGACCCGATGCGCCAGATGTGTCCTGCATTGAAAAAGATGAAGAACTCATACTGATTCTAAAAAACAATAAAGATTGGTCCAATAATTATGACGAATCTTTCAGTGAAGCTACTCTTTATTTACCTCCAGGATTTGATGACCAATATAGATTTGAAGGATATAAAATTTATGGTTCTACTGCAAATTTAATGGAAATAATTAAATTTGACCTTAAAATGAAATATGTTTTTGACGAAGGATTTTTTTAATTTGTTATCTGATTTTGGGGATGATTGGGTTATTGAAGAATTAAATGCAGACCACAAAAGTA
>JBGSOH010000698.1:0-4106 GCA_041739205.1 Saprospiraceae bacterium | reverse complement strand
CCGAAGCATCCAATTGTGGCCGAAGCATCCCTGCTTCGGAAGATATAACATCCCGAAGCAGGGATGTTTCGTCCACATTAATTTGAAGCTAGAAGCTTCGGCCACAATTTTATCCCTTTAGCGCTGCAATCATTTTTTGAGCCAGCTCTTCTCCTATTTTATTTTGTGCTTCTTCGGTAGATGCACCTATATGTGGCGTCAATGATATTCTAGGGTGAGTAAGTAAATCTTTGCGAGGTGTAGGTTCATTGTCGAATACATCAAGACCTGCAGCTGCAACTTTACCTGATGACAGTGCTTCTATAAGTGCATCTTCATCGATTGTGCCACCACGACTACAATTTACTATAATAACACCGTCTTTCATTTTGGCAAACTCTTCTTTACCAAGGAGTGCTTTACCTACAGAAGGAATATGCAAGGAAATATAATCTGCGTCCGCTAGCATGTCATCCATATCTACTGTTTTGACAGTAACTTTAAATCCTAAAGCAGTAGGACCCACTGATAATGTAACTTCCGAAACATATGGGTCTACAGCTAGTATGTTCATACCCAAACCAAGACCCACTTTTGCCGTTTCTTGTCCTATTCGTCCACAACCTATCACACCTAGGGTTTTGCCTTCCAACTCTGCACCTTTGGCATATGCTTTTTTAAGATCGTTAAACTTAGTATCACCTTCAGAAGGCATTTGTCTATTTGACTGGTATAAAAATCTAGAAAGACTCAACATATGTGCCATCGCCAACTCTCCTACTGACCTTGATGAAGCTGCAGGCGTGTTAATAACAGCAATGCCTTTAGACTTTGCGTAATCAACATCTATATTATCAAGTCCTACGCCGCCTCTTCCTATTGCTTTTAGATTTGGACAAGCATCGATCAATTCTTTTCTGACTTTGGTTGCGCTCCTTACACAGATGGCGTCATACTCATTAAGTTTTGCTGGTAAGTCTTCTTGGTTGATTTTATTCATATCCACTTCAAAGCCTGCTTCTTCCAATAATTGTTTGCCGATGGGCTCAATACCATCATTTACTAAGATTCTCATTATACTCCCTTTTAAGATTTTTATTAAATATGTTGTAAAATTAAATGAAATAGCTGTAAGCACGAGTTAAAATGAATTATTTTTAAAAATAATTTACTTAAAGTAAAATTATTAATTTTACAAATAACACATTTACAGTTAAATACGTATAATAAAATAAATATTATTTAAAATACATTTTTTTCATGCAGCGAAAACGATACTTAAAGGCTCTTATATCTAGGAAACGCCAAAGTTTCCGATTGATATTCTTTTCATTTAGAATGAGAAAAATCTTTAGCGAAGAAAAAGAGCCTTCTGAAAGCAGGGGGCTTTTTTATTTTATACTTGTTCGTAAATACAAATAGTATACCAATTATTTAGAAATCAATTATGACTTGCGCTTCAACTTAAGCTGTACCAAGACTTTTTAACCACTATTTACATATTACTTATAAATCATCTCAGATTTCATTTAATAATCTAATGTCATTATCATGTGAGGAATGCCGTCTTCTAGGTAATCAATTCCAATGTCAACAAAACCTAGTGATTCATAAAAAAGCTTTAGATATGACTGTGCGCCTATTTTAATAGGAAATGACGGATACAGCTCTTTGATTTTATTAATTGAATATTCCATCAAAACTTTTCCTTGACCTGAACCTCTTACGGTCAATGAATTTACTACACGACCAATAGAAGTATACCCATCATATGAGATACCCTCTGGTAGCAACCTAGTACAACAGTGCAAATTGCCATCCTCATCCCAAGCCATCACATGATATCCATATTTATCCTTTCCATCTGCATCAAGATAAGGACAGTTTTGTTCTACCACAAAAACTTCTTGTCTAAGCTGCATCAATGCATACAACTCTTCCAAGGTCAACTCTTCAAAAAATTTGCAATTGTAAGTTAATGTTTTCAATCTGGCAATATTCTTTTATTTCTTTAACTGAAACGACCCTCTACAACCAATATGATTGGCACTTGTATCTCTCAAGTCTTCAAAAAAATAACATTCTAAACTTGGTGTATAAAAAATGTGATCGTAGGGCATTTTGAAAGTAGAAGGATTGACATTCCTCCTGCTATTAAGAAGACTTGTTTTGTTCCTAAATGAAATGATATCATGGGACCAATATACTTGATTAAACTCACCCATAACGATTAGGTTTTCTTTATCTTGATTTATAGATTTCTCTAGATCCAAAATTTGCTGTCTAGCTAATAAAGTAGAATTTTTGTCTAATGCTGGAGTCAGATAAGCTGAAAAAATAGTAAATACATTTTCTTCTTTTTGCACTTTGACAACAATATTTGGTATACCTTGATGCTCTAGGATTTCAGAATTTATGATTTTATACTTCGAAAAAATAGCTTTCCCGTAAAGATCCATTCTCACCGCTTTAAATGAATATGGAAATGACTCTGATATTAGTGGAATAATGTTACCCCAATCAGGTGTATATTCCTGAAAAGAAACAACTTCAATATCAGGATTACTAAATACTTTGATGACATCTTTTACATCAGTTATTAAACTTAAATTTAGATGTGCCACTGATAGCCTTATCTGATCATTAATATTGGGATCTTTTAGCTCTGTGTTTGAAGCATTTTTTAGGAATATAGTAAGCATTGCAGCGCATCCGAAACTAGTAAAAAGGACTGTATTATTACCTATAATCAATCCAATAAGTCCTGAAACGATAAGAAAAAATAGAAAATGTACTAAATAATCTTGCAAACTTGTAAACATCCCAAAGGATGGTATAAATACAGCAGTGACGGTAAGTAACACAAGAACCACCGCTATTATTTTATTCCCTATATGTAAGACACTCCTCATAACACCACAACTTTCTAATCTTCTTTATCTCACAGATTGCCTCCTACTACAACCACGTTTTTAAACTCTTTAATATCTCCATCAGGATGAAATAATCTAGTGACTATGATATACATGCCCATTCTAATAATATTGCCCTCCCCATCTACACCATCCCATTTTATAGAACCTTCTGACCCTAGAAGGGTATTATCTTCTAAATTTAGGATTGGAAAACCTTCTGTATCATATATTTTTACAGTTGCTAAATAACCTGACTTATCAAATTTGTAATTTAACAACAAAAAATCATCTGTACCATCACCGTTAGGAGAAATTACCTTTTTATCTGCTGTTAAACCAAAAGTTGTATTTGAGTCTTCTATCTGACCATTAGAGTTTTTGTATCCAGGAGTTGCAAATAACACTTGCTGAGAAGCTGAATGCCAATTATTAGCATCATTTGATGGACCATTTAAACTTATTCTCTCTAGGCTTACTCCTTTTGTTTCATCTATTAATGAAAAATGAAAGTCTTCCTGATAATCAAAGGAATCTATAGTAACTTCCAGATTTCCTATTATACTCGCTATGGTAATATTTGCATCACTTACATTGAGAGAAGGTAACGTAGCTTGGACAAAACGAGCTTCTGTTGGTACACTATAAGTGGTCTTTAAAAAAGCGGTATCTTGACACATAGCTGTGTATTGTGTCGGTTTAAGTATTAATGAAGTAGTTATTGTTCTAGATTGGTTGTTTTGTGTATTCCGAATGATAAGACCATCCAAAGCAATAAATTTTGTAGATTTATTATAGATTTCAATAAAATCTGCACCGCCAGAATATGGGTCGGTAAGAACTTCAGTCAGGATCAAATCACCTGTCAGTGGTTTGGTCGCAAAGACAAAATCCTTCATAGATACCATATCATTAGCAATTTTGTCTTTTACCCCATTTGCTGTCAAAGTATATATGACACCACTTAAAATCTTATTGTTTGTATATAAAAGATTTACAGTATTTGGTATACTTGTTGAAAACATAATTTGAGCAGGCCGACCCAAGTTATTATTTACGGTAAAGTTACTTGTATTTTGGGCAGAAACTGCTTCAAGTGCTTCAGAAAAAACAACTTTTAATTCAGAATCGTTTATAACATCCACACTCACAATTTCTGGAGCAATGGTATCTCTTTCTATGGTTTTGATACTGATATCATCATAAAAAAACTTG
>JBGSOH010000689.1:0-6497 GCA_041739205.1 Saprospiraceae bacterium | reverse complement strand
GGAGTTGCACAATCACAATTGACAGAAAATGAAATGCTATTTTCACAACCCGTTATGTTATTTGTCACTAACATATTATGGGCTCCATTACCAATATTTGAAAACATATTAGATGTCTGAGGCATTAATGCATCCAATTGATAGATATACTCTGAACCAGAAGGATTTAAAACAATAAAACTTCCGATGACACCATTACAAGTGATACTACTGATAATCGGCAAAGGTGGAATAGGATTTATAATTACCACTAATGTCACCGAATTACTTACACAATTGATGTCGGCATCTGGGTCTATAACAAATAAAATGATGGAATCAGTTACCACACTTCCAGGCAACAATGTCGTTCCAGTCCCGTTAGCATTGGTATTGTAATAGGCATTTACGCCTACACCTGAACCAGTGATCGGAGGCAAAACAGCACTACCACAATTCTCTATAAGTGGTATAGGATCAAATGTAATCAAAGGAATGATTGTGATGATTAATATCTCTTCATCTTCGCATCCAGCATTTTCATCAAAAATATAGAGTGTTATAGAAGCGCTAATGACATCTCCTGAATTATAAGGTGTACCTGTCCCATTAGGACCTGTAAAATACATTTCACCACCAGAAAGAAAACTACCTGTTATAACTGGTAACGCAACTGGTAGGCAAGAAGGAAGAATGCTGACGGGATCAATAACAGGTGCATTTATCAGGTTAATGGTTACTAGATCTCCATAAACAGCGTTATTAGGACATCCAGATAAATTTTGTATCGAAATTAATTGAAAGGTTGTGTTAGTGTTAACTGGTACAGACAAAGGAATACCATTACTAACATTGCCATTATATTCAACCATGGTATTCATATCTCTTACGACTACAAAATAAGTGTCACCGTCGTTAAAATTAAAAGCTAAATCTGCAAATCCAGATTGAATACAAATGTCGCAAGTATTTAAACCAGAATTAGCGCACAACATGCTTAAAAAAGGCACCACACCACTCTCAACAGTTAAGGTCACGGCTATCAATGGAGAATTACAGACACCGTTGTTTACTCCAACGTAAATAATACCTCCACTTGAAACATATGCAGCTGGGTTTAAGATAGGCAAGGTACCAGCCATGTCTTCATACCAAGTTACTATCAAAGATCCATTTCCACCGGATACTGTATTATTGTAAAGGGTTAGGTCAAAAGTTCCGTCACCAAAAGGATCTGCACAAGCTGACAATATGCCAGGATTGATGGCTAATGGGCCACTATTTAATGTTAAGTTAAAACTACCAGATGCCATACCTGGACAACCTGAGATATCACTAATATTGGTAAGTGTCAATGAAGTAGAACCCGATATCGTTATAGGGATATTAATGGTAAGTGTGGCTAAATCGAAAGTTGGAAAAGTACCACTACCTGTATAGCAAACTGTGAAAATTGACGCAGCTGTGATCCCAGGAATCGCTGGAATTGGAATTCCAGAATTGAATGTGACACTATAAGGTGCCACACCACCAGTAAAAGAAAATGAAAAAGTAGCGCATTCCTCAGGACAAAGACTTGCATTTCCAGATAATGTACCCTCAGGTGCTTCTATCGCATTAACAGTTATTACTTGATCATCTGGACAGATACCCGTTGTAGTGTATCTGACACTATAGGTTGTTCCTCCGACTGCATTTGTAATCACACCATTTGCAGGATTTATAGAAGCCCCATCACCCGGTAATGGGTCAAAACTAAAGGTACCACCTGAAGTAATGATTCCATAAGCGGTTCCAGAATTTGGTGCACAAAAGTTGTCTATACTAAATGAACCATTATCTTGGGCATTTACTACTACTGTCATCATGGTTTCTAAAGCACATGGAAAGAGCGTAAGGTTTGGGCTAAAGGTGTAGGTAGTCGTCATATTATTGTTTTCTGCTGGCGACCATGTTCCAGAGATTCCATTTAAAGATGACGTAGGTAAAACAAAAACATCACCTTGACAAATTGGTGCAATTTGCATAAAAACGGGCGTTTCAGGCGCTGCTATTGGTGTACCTGCACATGGTACACATACACTGCCATCACAAGTCAGTAAAGTAGTTAAATCATTAGTAGTACATGGATCATTATCATTACATGGTAGCACCATGGAGCCAGCAAGACACCCAGTTCCTGAACAACTAATGTCGTCTGTAAATACAGTGACTTCGATGGTATATTCATAATTAACAAACCCTGCATTTATTGCATTTTGCCACATGGGATTACAACCTGGCGTAAAGACAGGAACTACATCAACGCTAAAATTACCTCCAAAATCAGCTTGTAAACCTGTGCCGTTTAGGGGACAACCATAACTATAAGCGTATGACCCTACAATTCCACTTGGAGTATAATTTGGTTCACCTATTAAATTTGCTATAGGACATGAAGCTCCTCCTGAATAGGGAGTACAACCATAATAAATATTAAAATAAACTTGGCCTGGAATACAGCCTGGAGGGCTATTTGGTACGTAGCTTGTAATATTTATAGTGACTTGTATATTCGTAATCTTCTCACAACTTCCATTCATGGGAGGTAAGGTGAAATCGTGTGCGTAGCCTTGGCTATGGGAAGCTGTATTTCCCATATTCCAATTTTTACGATCTATGCCTATGACAGCATCTGTTTGGTCCTGTGTTAATGTAACTTGTCCTTC
Organism: Saprospiraceae bacterium; assembly: GCA_041739205.1. GTDB lineage: Bacteria > Bacteroidota > Bacteroidia > Chitinophagales > Saprospiraceae > OLB9. The sequence continues at coordinate 3,810 of JBGSOH010000689.1, read as the reverse complement.
TAAAAGAAAAGGAATAATCAATAAAATACAAACAGAAAAGTACTTCAATAAATAATGTGGCTGTCTCATGTAAAATGTTTTGGCTTCTAATGTAAAAGGTTAATCCACACAATACTTTCAATCAGATTTCCAAGAAACATATCGAAAATAATGCACTTTTTTAACTTCACAAAGCTAAAACTACATCTCATATCTAGTTAACAAAACAGTACATCAACAATACATCATGAACGAATTTATTATACACAAATCCAAAGTAATAGCCTCCAGCTTATCAATAAATGTGGGTTTCACACGGTATAAATTCATTTGATATTCATCATTCAATTTAAACAATAAGTTAATTGCTGAATTAGTACTTAAAAAATGAAAATAAATTATGATTAATATAAATTGTAATATTTCTTTTTAACTTTGATCTTTCGTTAAACATAATACTACAACATGAAATATATATTTATTACGGGTGTTTCGTCAGGAATTGGTTTTGAAGCCATGCAAACATTTATATACGCAGGATATCATGTCATTGGCACAGTAAGAAAAGAAGAAGATCTAAACCGAATGTATGGTACATTTGGAAATAGTTGTACGATACTACTTTTCGATGTTAGAGACAGCATAAAAATGGCATCTGAAATCCATAGAATCAAACCAAAACTAGAGAAACATGGCTTAACTTGTCTCATAAATAACGCAGGCATGGCTGTTCCAGGACCATTACAATATCTTTCTGAAGAAGATTTTGAAATGGAACTAGATATAAATGTCAAATCCGTCAGACGAATCACAAATGCCCTGCTACCCTACTTAGGTACGGATAAAAATGCACCTTTCAAACCAGGAAAAATAATCAATATCAGCTCTGTTTCAGGTTTGTTTAATTCTCCATTTAATGGCGCATATTGTATTTCAAAACATGCGCTCGAAAGCATGACAGACGTGTATCGTAGAGAGTTAGCCATGTTCGGCATTCAAGTCATTGCCATAGAACCCGGGCCTATTAAAACCGAAATATGGCGGAAGAACTTAGGTGCTTTAGATAAGTTTCTGAATACTGAGTATGGCGAGACTTTAGCATCTGCAAATAAAATGATAGAAAACTCAGAGAAATCTGCATTGGATGTTGATGTGATTTCTAAGCTTATATGGAAGATTTACAATGATCCAAATCCTAAAACAAGATACTTAGTACATCGCAAAAAACTGATGTTCAGATTACTGTCATCTTGGTTGCCTGATAAGTGGGCAGATCGATTGGTAGCAAAGGCAATTGCCAAAAAAGACAATTATCGCCCTGTTTAAGACTGAAATTGATACTTTGGCTTTAAGACAGTTATCGATACTTTACATCCTTATTCTGTGGTTTTAATAAATAGTGTTTGCTTACAAGCTTCAAACACTAAAAATTCTTACATTATTTTTTCTTACATATAAAATTTTTCATCACTAATAACTACCTTTGCGTGAATACAATACATATATAAAATTATGTCAAAGAAAAAAGGTCAGATCAACAATCCACAATTAGAGAAAAAGATAATTCAGTCTCCTAAATCTGATTATCCCACATCTGTTAGTAGTTATTTAAAATGGTTACCAGGGTTAATTGCCGTACTTGTGACATTTATTGTTTTTACTACGGCTATTAAAAATGATTTTGTCAATTGGGATGACGATCGTAACTTTTACGAAAATCCACTTGTACAAAATATTAATAAAGATAACTTTTGGAAAAACACCAAAGAGATTTTCAGTTCTGGCGTGATAGGAAATTACAATCCACTTACCATATGGACTTTTGCCATAGAAAATAGGTATATAGGTTTTGAAAATACTTCTAGATGGCATTTGCACAATATCTTCCTACATCTTATATGCGTATTCTTATCTTACAGGATTGCTCTTTTGCTTGGTCTAAGTTGGCGTGGCGCAATCTTTTTGGCCTTACTATTTGGCATTCATCCTATGAGGGTAGAAAGTGTGGCTTGGGTCACTGAACGAAAGGACGTTCTATTTGGTGCTTTTTATTTAGGAGCTTTATTACAATATGTTAAGTATAAACATGATCAAAAAAACATCAGGTGGCTATGGATGACAGCATTATTTATTTTATCTCTATTCTCAAAAATCCAAGCAGTGTCACTCCCACTAAGTATGATGGCGGTAGATTACTTAATGGATAAAAAATGGGAAATTAAAACAGTATTCAATAAAATTCCATTTTTTATTCTATCCTTGATATTTGGTATTGTAGGAGTTGTGATGCTAAAAGATTTCGGTTCTTTGGCTAGTGCTGAAGATACAATTAATTGGAATTTTTTTCAACGACTTTTTTTAGGTGCATTCAGTTTTATCATTTATCTAGTAAAGTTGATTGTCCCTTTCAGGATGTCACCATTATATCCGTATCCGAGCAGCTTCCCTTGGTATTTTTACCCATCGATGTTGATCGCACCAGTTGTCATTTACACATTATACATTAGTTACAAAAAGGAATATAAAGCGCTGTTTTTTGGACTGGCCTTTTTTATTGTAAATATTATCTTTTTATTACAAATACTCGGCGCAGGACAAGGATACTTGGCAGATAGATTTACTTATATAGCTTATTTTGGGTTGTTTTTTGTGATAGCTTATTATACAGAAAAGTATTTGACATCCAACCCAAACCAAACGACAACAGTAGCAGGAATCGTAGGTATTTATCTGGTCTTTTTTGCAGCCATGACATTTCAACAGAATAAAATCTGGAAGAATAGTGCAACGTTGTGGACCCATGTTTTACAATACCACCAACAGACCACACTACCCTATGGCAATCGTGCTAATTATTACCGTGACAATAAAATGTACAAAGAAGCTTTAGCTGACTACAATAAAACCATCTCTATGAAAGATGCTCAGCCACAGGCGTATAACAGTAGGGCAAGATTATTTTTTGATCTAGCAAAAGGTAGAGATACGCTCCTTTTGGCCTTAGCTGATTACAATAAGGCCATTTCTTACGATTCTACAGATGGTGAATTCCTAGTCAATCGTGGGGCGACATACGCTAGGCTTGGAGATGTAGAAAAAGCCATTGAAAATTTTAACCAGGGTCTTAAATTAAAACCTGACCACGCCGTTGGGTATCTCAATAGATCTATTATGTACAATGCCACAGGTAAAATTGATCTTGCACATGAAGACATCACAAGCTATCTCAAACTCAATCCATACAATGCCGATTTATGGTATGAAAAAGGTAGGGCTTTAAGATTGCTAGAACGACCTAAAGAAGCCATACAAGCTTACGATGAGGCCATAAAACTCAAAAGCAACAACAAAGGTCTCTTCCATTACGAAAGATCTAGAACCTATGCGGGACTCAATATGATGAATGAAGCGAAAGCAGATCTTCAGACAGCTATTCAATTAGGTTACAGTAATATCGATCCTGCATACAGGCAACAATTAGGCATGTAGATGAGTATCAGCTATTTGAAATCATGTTTCAACCAAATATCCGCTAAAGAACAAGCCAATGTCATTACCCATGCCATTGGTTTGTTGTTAGTGATTTTATTTTGTCCAGTCTTATTGATGTCAGAACCTGTTCATGCACCTTGGTATGGATTAGTGATTTTTATTATTGGAATGGTTTTTACCTATTTTAGTTCTGCATACTTTCACTTGCAAACCGATACTGTGGTGAAGGACAAATGGCGAATAGTAGATCATATTTCTATTTTTATACTCATAGGGAGTACATACACACCTTTTATTCTATTCCATTATAATAGTCTTGATGGTCACACTTTTTTATTT
>JBGSOH010000646.1:0-5572 GCA_041739205.1 Saprospiraceae bacterium | reverse complement strand
CACTGATGTGTAACTGTGCTATCTCAGGTGTAGCACTCAAATTAAAGTTGGCTTTGCCACATGCTGTTGTAAAATCTGTTGATAGAAAATGTACTATTGAATTTGTTTGGAGAGATCCATTGGGGACAGTTATAATGGGCATAAACGAACTTGACCCTGCGATAAAATCAGTGGTAGGATTTCCATCGGTAGTAAAATTTGGTGTGATAGGATAGGGTAGTTGGACTGTACCTCCTGAGTAGACCAGACTTATAGTGATATCACTTGATAAATACGCATGTGCACCTAAATAATGTGCGCCTAGTGCTTGCAAATAAACCGTAATGTTTGCGTTTTGTGCCATATTCAATTGTTTAGATTATTGTCAAATTAATTACTCAAGCTTTGGTGTAAATACCTAACTGAGAATTTACAAATTTTGTTCTTCATTTATACTGTTGTAGATGATGTTTAAAATTGTTCATTGATTTTAATGTCTTTTTCTTTTGTCTTGACACAAAAGAAACAAAAAGTCAAGGCTGTTTCATTTTCTTAACGCCAAAACATCAAAAAATAGCTAAATCGAAAAAACTCGCTTTTGAATTTGGTAGTTCGTATTTAGCTTTAGTGGCACTACGTTCGCAATCACACGATTTTAAATGTGTATTAGCTCGAACAGTTTTCGCTTCTTAACCCTATTTTCTGAAGTTTTGGCTAAAAATGAAAAGGCCGGTCAAACAGTACTTTCGGAGTAGAAGATAATAAAAATGTCCATTACATTGATAATCATTATAGTAGGTGTTTTTATTATGTATGTTACATTGATAATCATTATTTAAAAAATCCGAAACTTCAGTTAACTATTAAAGTATATGTTTTTTAAACTTAATTTTGTCACGATTTTGCGAATTAAAAGCAAAAGTAGCGCCAAAACCCAATTGGTTTTCTGTTTGTACTACGGTTTTATATACGTATTTATTAATATTTTACCCCGTTTGGGTTAAACTTAAATGGTTATGGATAATGCTCATTTTTTATGTTGGTCTAAGAGCCAATAGGCATCTTTTTGAAAACGTACCCAATCATCGGTGATGTGTTGCCTTAGTTCAAGGAGCTTATGCTGATAATCAGGAGACAAATTAGTCCAAACCTTTTGTTTGTATGTGCCATCGATGATTCTATCTAGATAAGTCAATAAATTTTTGCATTGTGTAAATTGACCACAAGCAATCAAATCATTTAAGACATTGTTTTTGACTTCAGTTTCTGTAAACCAAAGTGTGGTGGGCATATTATTGGCTGCTGTAATGGCTTTTTGCATCTGTGGAGATAGGGCAGTTTCTTCTTTTTCTAGGGTATAAATATAGTTGGACTTAAACCTGTAATTCCATTCGGTGCTATCATATAGAGAGTTCAACGACAATCGACGTATCCTTTTCAGAAATATATCTGAGACCATCTTCAGCACTGATGTCAACCTGAATTGTATTAGATAGATGAGGATGTAAATAGGTGTCTTAATTAGAATGCTGAAATCTTTTATATACTCTTTCAATTGATCTTGGCCAAAAGTTTCTTTGATCACACGCTTGAGTTGAGCTTTTGCCAAGAAGTACAAGATATTCCATATCACTAAAATAGGCAACATACTAGATAAGATGATGGTGCTTAGTCTTGATAATGACACAAAGCCTAATATGCAAATAATCACGACTAATAAAATCCTTGTGACTATATTGATGCCATTGATGGTAAAAAAGTTCTTTAGGCTACTTTCCTTAAGTTTGGGCACTTTATAGGGTGTCATCATCTCACTAGATACATCCGAAACAATGTAAGTACCTATAAACAGCTCACCATTTTTAGTATGTCGCATTTCTGCCAGTTTCACACCTTCTATACCCAAGTTGTCTATGACGCCGCCATCCATGATAGCAGTTTCAGGACTTTTGTCATCTCCTTTATAGTTTTTATTCCATGTTATATCTACGATACTTTCTGGTCCATTTCCAAAATCTATAGGCATACTCATGGGTTCAAATCCACCAGGAAAACAGGAAGACGCGGCGACAGCATCCGCAATTCTGATTTGACGAGCCGCTTCTGATGGTAGATTTAGATAATTATTGCCAAATTTTCCTTTGCCATGTTCCTTTTGAAAACGGAATTGAATGCCGTATTTAAATTCTGATGACCCAAAGACGACATCGGTCAAATGCGATGGGTGACCATTGAAAAGATCTTCAAAAGTAGCTTTGTCGAAGATGACTTCATTGTAGACTTCAGAAAAAGCATTGATCATGTCCTTGCTTTTATGTGTATTTGCCCATGAACCGGGATTGCTCAATTTATGTAAGGCGAGATCGACCAATTGGTCATCTGACAATACTTTGTATAGATCATTAAAACAATCTTCAAATGTTTTGCCCTGAGCTAATCTCAATGCATACATCGCACCTGTAAATGTACCTCCAGAAATGGTAGAGATGATCTTTACTTCGTGAAGTAAACTGTGCCCTTCAAAAGAACGGTAGTTAAGGTAAGACAATGCACCAAGATGGAAGGATGTAGCTCTGTATCCGCCGCCAGAAAGGGACACAGCCATGTTTTTAAAAGGCAATGGAGTCATATTGTTCTATTTTGAAACGCAATGTATGCCAAATATTTTTTTTGTATATACGTATAAATACGGATATGGTGAAAAAAGTAGATTATCTAGATGAAATTATATAAAATTGGGATTGAATAAAGCTATATTAAATGGAAGAAATGGCAAAGTTTATCACATTATAGCTAGGGTGTTTATAATTGGTAAGTAACTCAAGTTTCGGTGTAAATACTTTATGAAGAAATTGCAAATTTTGTTCTTCATTTTTACAGTTGTAGATGAAGTTTGGAATTGTAAATTGATTTTAATATCTTTTTCTTTTGTCTTGACACAAAAGAAACAAAAAGTCAAGGCTGTTTCATTTTCTTAACGCCAAAACAACAAAAAATGGCTAAACCGAAAAAACTCGCTTTTGAATTTGGTAGTTCGGAATTGGCTTTAGTGGCACTATGTTCGCAATCACACGTTTTTAAATGTGTAATAGCTCGAACAGTTTTCGCTTCTTAACGCCATTTTCTGAAGTTTTGACTAAAAATGAAAAGGCCGGTCAAACAAAACATTCGGATTTGAAGATATTAAAGGTGTTCATTACATTGATAATCAATACAGTAAGTGGTTTTAATTATATTTATATAATACTGCTTAATCATTCTCTAAAAAAAAGCCGAAACTTCAGTAAGTAATAAGGTAAAAGTTAGATTCAGGTTATGAGAAAAGGGTAGGTGATAACGGTATTATGCTAGCTTTCTAAATAGATTCAAGAGTTATTCTTTTTTGTACACAGAAATTAAATTTGACTTTCACATCGCTCAATCGATCTTAGTTACAAACATTTACTCAATTTAAACTTCTGTATTCAATAGGAGTTTGTCCCGTTTTTTGTTTAAAGAGTTTGCTAAAGTATTGAGGATATTCAAAACCTAATGAATACGCAACTTCACTTACTGAATGGTCCGAATTAAGCAAAGCGTTTTTGGCTTCTTCTATGATGTAGTAATGTATATGGTCTTGTGCATTCATCCCTGTTTCTTTTTTGAGTAAGTCGCTTAAATAACTGGGCGATAAATGTACTTTGTCTGCCAAATATTTGACAGTAGGTAAGCCTGTTTCTTTAAGTTTATCTGACTTGAAATACATTTTTAATAAATTTTCAATTTGTATGACGGTATTAGAATTACTGTTCTTACGAGTAATAAATTGTCGTCCATAATACCTAGAACAATAGTTTAATAAGAGTTCGATATTCGTCACAATCAAGTTTTGGCTGTGATTATCAATGTTTTCTTGTAATTCGATTTCGATTTTTTGAATACAATCATACAAGATTTGTTTTTCTTTATCTGACAAATGTAAGGCTTCCGTCATATCATAAGAAAAAAAAGTGTATTCAGACATTTTATCACCTAATGAGGTTCCACGAAGTAAATCGGGATGAAAAAATAAGCCCCAGCCCATCATATCATCTCTCTTTTCAATTTCATTATCCATGGTCAACACTTGTTTTGGTGCAATACATATTAAATTGCCTTCTTGAAAATCATATGATTGTCTGCCATAACGCAATTTATTGGCGCAATAGTTTTTAAACATTATCGTGTAGAAGTCGGCACTTATTCTAGTGCCTTCTTCTATGTAATCATCTGCTTTGCTAAAATCTACTACAGCAACCAAAGGATGACTGGTTTTGCACTTTACAAAGTTATTTATATCCGAGATATGATGTAATTGAATTATTGGTTTCATATTATACTTGGCTCATTACTATTTTATCGAATAACTTATCTCCCAAATAAATTCTCATCCAAACCATGGGTTTTACCCATAAACCAACCCTATATCTCGTTTTTGGTTTTGGTTCATTTACAATTTTAGAAATTGTGTTAGAAATTACACTTGTTTTTGAGCCTTGTCCACTATCATACATTTTTTTTGTAGCGGCTATCAGTTTGTTGGTAAGTGCAGCATAAGCTCCTTTTGATGAAAATTTACTAATGTTTTTAAGCATAACATCGCCAAACTCAGTTACAATAATTCCTGGTTCTAAAACCACTACGTTGATATTAAATTGCTTCAGTTCTAATCTTAAACAATCGCTAAATCCTTCTACCGCATGTTTACTCGCGTGGTACCATGCGCCCATTGGTGTGTACATTTTTCCTCCCATCGAAGAAGTGTTTATGATTGTACCACCACTTGCATTACGCATGTGTGGAATCACTTTTTGTGTAATCGCGGCTAGTCCAAATAAATTTACTTCAAATTGTTGTCTAGCTTCTTCTACAGGAATATCTTCCACTGAACCATAGAGTCCAAATCCTGCATTATTCCATAATATATCAATTTTTCCTTGTTGCAGCATGATGGTATCCACTACATGTTGAATGTCGCTTTCCTTTGTTACATCCATTTGAATAGGAAATCCACCTAATGTTTTTAGGTCTTGCATTTGGTCTATCCGTCTTGCAACAGTATAGACTATATGTCCTTGCTGAATAAGTGCTATTGCGCTTTCTTTGCCCATTCCTGAACTAGCACCAGTTATTAGAATTACTTTTTTGCTCATTTTTATGTTTTAAAATTATAGTGCAAAGGTCAGGTTAATAAGTAATTGGAAGGTAACACTAATTCACGGTTGTTGTATACTTTTTGCGGTTTATCGGAGTTTTTATGTTTTTAATCAATATTTTGTGATAAGGAGCTGAGACATTCATAACAAGAATAGGCTCATTTCAACTTTTATTTGAAGTCAATTTGAGTTGTTAAATTAAGTTGTTATTACTTAATTGATCAATAAACTTTATCATCATTTTTATTTGTTGGTCTTCTGACTTGCAAGATGTAATGTTATCAATGATTTCGTTTCTATTGTCTTCGGATAGATTATTAAATGCCGCTAGAACACCTGAATCTTGAAAGGTTTCCAAAACTTTCTTTGTTGTAATTTCTTCTTTCATAGTCAATAAGTAAAGTGTCACTTTGACTAAG
>JBGSOH010000627.1:0-2384 GCA_041739205.1 Saprospiraceae bacterium | reverse complement strand
AAGAAAAATTTGATTTTCTGATAGATGACTACATTCTAAATAAAGTGGGTATTGATAAAAACTTCCTTAGTGCTACACTTACAAATGGTCTTAGCCAAAACATAGTCCAATTACTCGCAAATGGTCAAATGTCACCTGCCCGAATTGGACAAAATGATGACCAGCATAAAGCTACCAAAATTAGAAGTGATATGATTTATTGGATGGACAAATCCCATGAAAATGTATTCGAACAAGAATTTCTAGCTTTGATGGAAGATTTGATCCTTTATCTCAATAAAACTTGTTATGCAGGCATTAATGCTTACGAATTTCACTATGCCTTATATGAAGAAGGTGCTGCGTACGGAAGACATAAAGACAGATTTAGAAATGATAGCGATAGACAATATTCTGTGGTAAACTACCTCAATGCTGATTGGGTCGAGGAAGATGGTGGGTTGTTATTATTGTATAAAGACGAAGGCACCCAAATGGTATTGCCCATGGCCCAAACTACAGTGTTTTTTAAATGTGATGAGATGGAACATGAAGTCACCATGTCTAAAAGGTCCAGAATGAGCATCACGGGATGGTTAAAAAGAAGTATTGTTACTTAGTGTTATCTTGATATTTGGGAGTTTACACAATATATTTTACATGCCCATTCCTAATGTGTTTGGACTTTGTTTACATTTCGTTCCATTCCATTCTATCCAACGAAAATACATTTTTTACATCATTTATACCATTATTGAGAATAGTTTCGTTCATTTGTGTTAAGAATAGTCATCGAAACATGGTTTTTGATATATATTCTACCATTTTTCGCTCGGGGTTTTATTAGAATATCTAGATATAATGAGGTTTATCTTTTTACTTATTTTATTATTTTCAACCAATGCATACAATCAACAGGTCGTCAGTCCTGGGGAACAAATGCGTCAGAAAATATTAATAAACGCAGAGAAACACCTAGGAAGAAGGTATAGATCAAAAGTAGACAAACACGTTTTCGATTGCTCAGGATATGTGAAATACCTGATGGCTGGTATCGATAAAAATGTCACCCGTAGTTCCGTCTCCCAAATCCATGATGGCAAAAGGGTGAAAGATATCAGACACGCTCGTCCAGGTGACATCCTAGTATTTAAAGGCAGAAACCCAAGGAACAATAGGCCAGGACACGTAGGATTGGTACACCATTGGGGCAATGATACTTTGTATTTTATCCACTCTTCTGTAACCAAAGGTGTCTGCATCGACCACATGTACGACCCATACTACAGCAAAAGATTTCTACAAGTAAGAAATGTCATTGGTGATTGATTCTGGACTTGCAAACTAGTTTGCAAGTATTAGCCTTTTGTCGTTGCATTCTTGCTACAATGCAGTATCAAAAAGCATCCTGCCTGAATATATCTTCGATTCTTCATTTCAACTGAGGACCGACCCTAAAAGAGACCCTTCATCGTAAAAAAAACAGGGTATCAAATCGCTCATCAGTCATCGCTTCACTCAGCATAATGGTCGATTTGTATGCACAATAATACATTCATTTTCAACAAATGTACACCCGATAAAGCTAAACAAGGTTTTTAATTCATCAACCATTATCTCAAAAACAAACCACAAATCTATATATTGGTTCTAAGTCAAAGACTTCTACCATCGGGATAGGGAGAAATATTTTTACCATTTCTTAAATCAGTGATATAATATTCTTACGATTAATTTCAATGACATCACTCATTCTTAAAGCTTCTAGTATTGAAGGTAAATTACTATCAAACAGTTGGATTAATTCTTGTGTTGTGTAATTACCAACTGTCAAGTATATTAATTTGTAGGGTTCTGCTTTTTGTTTGTAAATATCCCAAAAATCTGCATCTTTTGTGACCACAATATACTTTTCTCTTATTGATAGCTCAATAATTTCTGAATCAGATGTAGCATTTCGATTAGGAAAATCTTATGTATGTATAGATTCTAACCCCTTTTCATTAAGAAATCCACTTAATTTTTTAGGCAATTGTGCATCAATTAAAAATTTCATGCAACTAGTTGACTGATACTTTTTACTTCCGAAATCTTTGCAGCAAATAATAAGCATGCCATTAAATCATCTTCTTCTAAATCCTCATAGTCAGATAATATTTCACTATTTGTCATTCCAGATGCTAATAGCTCTAAAATTGATTGAACGGTATACCTCAATCCTCTTACAGTTGGTTTACCATGACAAATTAATGGATTTATAGTAATCCTGTTTAATAAATTATTGTCCACCATCGATCTTATTTTAAATACAAAAATAAGTTTTTCAATACTCCTATAACAAAATTAATCTGCTACTTTACCAAAATCTAATATTTTACGTTTTAGTTCATTATTTTTTTGCAACT